>NZ_FUGD01000229.1 GCF_900162815.1 Psychrobacter pasteurii
CAAGAGACGTCCGTCAAGGGTGCAGATATTAGTCAGTGGTATTATTGGCGTTGGCAAATAGAATCTTATTTTAAACTGCTTAAAAGTGCAGGACTTCAGCTAGAGTCCTGGTTACAGCAAAGTGGAGACGCTTATTTTAAGCGGTTGTTAATTGCCTCTCAGGCTTGTACGCTCGTGTGGCGTATTATGCAAGCATCTGATAAACAGTCACAAGAGTTTGCTTTGTTTTTAGTGCGCCTCTCAGGGCGACAAATGAAACGGAGCAAACCAATAACCGCACCTGCTGTGATGGCAGGATTGTTCCAGTGGCTTAATTTTACCGAACTGGTAAATCATTATCCCCCTGAC
>NZ_FUGD01000228.1 GCF_900162815.1 Psychrobacter pasteurii
TCATTAAGTCTCGTAACAAGTATTTATTTAACTCATACAAGTCAGCATCTATGAACTCAAGACCATCATTCAAAAACCTTTTGTATATTCGTAGTTATTTAAACTCGGCGACTGAAGGACATTCTCACGACTTCAATCAATTGATAATACCTTTAATCACCCACCTTGATACTGGTGTTAATGATAAAACAGTGCGTATTCATTATGGTGAGGCTTTATTAGTTAATAAAAACGTATTTCATGAATGCCAATCAATGAATAACTTCAAATTTTTGACGGTAAATTTACATGAAAAGATTGATAACTTATGGACGTCTGAAACGAGTTTACACTTTTCATTAGATGAAAAAACGCTACTATTCTTAACGTTTATAGAAAAACAGTTGCAATCAACATGCAATATTGAGGCTGAAGCACAGATGTTTTATTTATTAAAAACCTTACTTAAGTCTATGCCTACTGTAAGTAAAGCAAGTCCACGCTTATTGTTAGTTGTTGAGACAATGAAGAATAATTTAGCAAAGACGCATACGATTGCTTCATTATCTAAAGTTGCCTGCTTGAGTGAAAGTCAGTTTAAAATGACATTCAAGAAACAGTTTTCGTGTACACCTTTAGCATATCTAACTGAGCTTAGGATGCAATCTGCTTTAGGTCTGATATTAAATACCGATATCCCTATTGCTCTAGTTGCTGAACAATGTGGCTATAGTAATACATTGTCTTTGGTGCGTAATTTTAAAAAACGGTTTAACCAAACACCTAATGAACGCCGTAAACGACACTTGGTTTACTCAAATTAAAGATAGACTATTCAAACTAAATTGCTTATAGAAAAAACGTCTTATTTAACCAATATACCGTCTTTTTTGCGCCTTTATTTTGTGTTTATTGAGATATGATAGATTTATAGTTTTTAAGCTGATTAATTACCTTTAGTCTGAAAATTTTAATTTTATTAAACAAATATTGGGAAATATAATGGACAATAGACCAGTTAAAAAAACAAAAATACAACCACTTAACGGGGCTGACTTCGATGATTGGTTAATATTATGGAATGCGTATTTAACGTTTTACGGTACGTCCTTACCATTAAAAATTAGTAAAGAGACATGGCGAAAGCTTTGTGATGATAATACGTCTATTTTTGGCTTTGGTGCTTATCAAAATGGCAAATTGGTGGGCATAGTACATACCGTGATTCATCCAAATACATGGAATGATACAGAGGTTTGCTATCTTGAAGATTTGTATGTCGCAGAAGATACACGGGGGGCAGGTATAGGACGGGCATTGATCCAACACGTGTATAGTTTTGCTGATATGAAAAATTGCAACCGTGTCTATTGGAAAACGCAAGAAAGTAATACAACTGCACGTAAAATTTATGATGATCTTGCAACACTTACGGATATGGTTGAATATCGATATGACTTGTAACAGTCAATAATTCATAACTGTATGATTACTAAATAGAGCCGAATGACCTCGGCTTTTTTTATTGCCTGTAATATAGGTTAGATGGAGAGATATGATGTTTGGCACTACAGATTTGCTGACTTATGTTATTGGTTCAATCATTGTGATTATATTACCAGGTCCAAATAGTTTGTATAGTTTAACAGTTTCAGCCTCATATGGTGTGCGCCGAGGCTATCTTGCGGTAACAGGTATTTTTGTTGGTGATAGTATTTTGATACTGCTAACTGTACTAGGTGCTGGCACTCTATTGAGACTGTATCCAACGGTATTTACTGTAATTAAGATGATAGGCGGATTGTACCTTATGTATCTTGGTATAAGATTGTTTATAAGCGCTTATGAGGCATACCAAAATTGCACTGTAAAACCTATTCACCTAGACTCTGTTGGTCCTGACACCAGAGAGAAAAATCCGATTTATTCGGATCCATACAAAAAAATTTCTAATGAAAATTTCTTTTTAAAAGGGCTGTTTTTAAG
>NZ_FUGD01000226.1 GCF_900162815.1 Psychrobacter pasteurii
TAAAGCCTATAAATATCGCATTTACCCAAATCGTGAACAGCAGGTGCTTATCGAAAAGCACTTTGGCTGTAGCCGTTTTGTGTTCAACTGGGCGTTAGCATTGCAAAAACGTTACTATGCTATATTTGGTAAGTCTTTATCACGAACCAAGATTCAAAGTCACTTGGTTAAGAAAAAGAAAAAGGCTAAATTTTCATGGCTTAGTGAAGTTAATAGC
>NZ_FUGD01000224.1 GCF_900162815.1 Psychrobacter pasteurii
CAAACAGCAAGCCAACGAACAAGCCCAGCAAGCTATTATCGATGAATTACATAGGCAACTAGGGCAAGTCATCAGCGAAAGAGACTGGCTTAAAAAAAAGTCCTCACAGCTACCCTAAGCACTCGTAAACAACTGTTAGAACCTGATAACAAGGATTTTAGTGTTCGTAAGCAATGTGAATTACTCGGTATCAACCGCTCAAGTCTGTACTATCAGCCAAAGCCCATCAGCGAGC
>NZ_FUGD01000222.1 GCF_900162815.1 Psychrobacter pasteurii
ATTACAAGTTTATTACTCGAGTCAAAGCAGGCTCCTACTTAAGTTATGAGGGTAAGTCCCAGCGCTGTAGCCAGATAGCTGGGCAACTTAATTTTAGCTATCAACGACAAGTCAATTACAAAGGTAAAGCTGCTAAACAATATATCGCCACGGCGAAAGTGGTATTAACTCGCAGCGCTAAACCCCAAGCTATTGACCCTGCAACAGGTAAGCGAATAGCACCGATTAAAGGTAAGCCCTTATCTTTACTGTTAACCGTCAGTCGTATCTATGATGATCAAGATAAACGGCTAGCGACTTGGTATTTATTAAGTAACTTGCAAGAGACGTCC
>NZ_FUGD01000220.1 GCF_900162815.1 Psychrobacter pasteurii
AGATAGCGATAGCTGTATGGTTGATTTAAGTGCCTTCTTACCTGTCTGCCTTGTTTGCAAATACTTGATAGCAGATTTTTTAAATGGTATCCAACCTAGGCTTTTACGTTTGGCATCAGCTCTATTAGTACGCCAGTTAAGTTTGGCTTTTTTAAATTGTTTACGTGATTTAGCGTGTGTCTCATTGATAGCCTGTAAGGTCTGACTGTGTAATCCTAAATACTCACCGCTACCTT
>NZ_FUGD01000219.1 GCF_900162815.1 Psychrobacter pasteurii
GTTCTTAAACTTAGATGGTAGTAAGTTTTCTACTAGTAGAGAGCATCTAATTTGGGCAAAAGACTTTTTAAGTGAAAATAATCCTGAATTGGTTCGCATGTATTTAGCTCGTGTAAGACCTGAGCAATCAGAAAGTAATTTCTCTGTTAATGATTATTGCTCTTATATAGAAAAAGAGATTGAAGGTAGGCTTATTAAAAATATCAATCGATTTTGGGATATTATAGATGAAGTTAGCGATAGTAAAATACCCGAAGCCGGTGCTTGGAATGCGTCAACCAAACAGTCTTATAAAGTAATACTTGATTCTTATAACGTAATTATCAGTGCACATCAAGCGAGTTCGTTTTCCACGCATCTACTAATGAAAAACTTAGAAAATCTATCAGAAGTTTTAGAGTCAAATTGTAATATGTTAGATTTTTTGAAAAATATTAATTTAGAAAAAGACTTAGTACGTACTTTAATAGCAATTTCTTCATTGGCTATAAAAACTATTAGCATAGCAATGGTTGGTATTGCTCCTAATTTCTCTAAAAGACTAATGTCAGAGATTAGTCCAAGCGATCAAATTAAGATTGAGAACCAATTAAGCTTCGTTGCAAGTGGTCAAATAGTAAGTCCGAAGAAACAGGAATATTTCTAAAATGAGTAAGCTTATAAAGATAGCAATATGTGGGCCTATGAGTGGCCCACGTAAAGCTTACGGTGAGATGCTAATTGAAGAAAGTAATGTGCTTAAAAGTAATTTTGTCCAATTGGGTTACTTTGATGATATGGCTCAAGCAGATCAAGCTATAAAAATTGCAAAAGAAATAGTTAGCCAACAATATGATTTAGTTATTGGTCATTTTAATAGCTATTGCAGTATGGCTGTTAAAGAAATTTACAAAACAGCAAAAATTGGTTTTATTTCACCTTTATCGACTCATCCAGAACTTAGGCTAGAAACTGGAGGTGCTATCTTTAGTCCGTCAGATAAAAATCAAGTTCGTTTGGTTGTTGATACCGCATTAGCTAATAGTAGAATAATTTACGCACTCAATGATAGCAGTGAGTATGGTAGAAGATTAACTGAGCTATTGATGGCAGAATCTAAGTTTGTGCAGGTTAGACAGTCTACAGCAGAATTTGCTGAAGAAGAAAAAGATCAGATATTGATATTTCTATCAGGTGCTCATTGCAATATTTTAAATTTTCATAAAGAACTTAGAGAAATAGCTCCTGATTCAATGATAGTTTGTTGTGACGATTGCTATATAGAAGAGTATCAAGAATCTATTAAAGCTATATCTAACCATAATGATTATTTGGTAGGACAACCAAATGGCCATCGTGGCAGTTTAACCACATCGTTTGAGTACTTAAAACATCTTATTTGCCACATAGGTTCTGACGATATACTTTATGATTTTGTAGGTAAGAACATTGATCATTATCAATTTTTAGATGATGGTCGTATAGAAAGTCAAGGATTTGAACTGATTCCAATCAATACCTTTTAACTTTCAAGGCTATGTAATGAAAAAATTAAAATTTGATATTATCATTATCGGCGGTGGTATAATGGGTCTTTCTACTTTATATCATCTAGTATCTAAAACTAATCTAAAGGTAGCTTTAGTAGAAAAATCTAGGTTAGGCTCAGGGTCTACTAACAAGTCAGGAGGATTTGTACGTTCTTTTCATACAAAGCGTAGAGAGATTGATTGGAGTATTGATACACTAAATTTTCTGAGGGATCATAAATCTCAGGTAGATTTCAATCCAATTGGTAGTTTATTCATGACTAATCTATTAACTAAGAATGTAATTGAATCTTTAGTAGATACGATTAGCAAAAAAGGCGAAAATATAAATTTACTTCAAAGAAATGAATTTAATGAATTTATACCTAACTTAGTAGTTTCTGAAGATCGTCATATCATAAGTGAACCTAATGCTGGTTATGCAGACCCATTAAGAACTTGTTTACTTTATGCTGAATTGTCAAAGAGAAACGGTGCCTACATTTTTGAATGCGCTGAAGTTAAAGATATCATTTTGGATGATAAGCTATGCGTTTACATAGATGGCATAGAACTCATAACCGAAGCGGTCCATGTTAGTGTAGGAGCATGGTCTTCATCTTTATTAAAGAAAGTAGGATTATCATCTGAAGTATTTTCTAAGGGTATCCAAGCAGATACTTTTTACGTTGATAACAATGAGTTTTCTAATTTTTGTTTATTAGATAGTGAGACTGATATATACACTCGTCCCTATGGTCCTAACCAACAACTAATTGGTAGTGCGACTGAATTTTTTAATATTAAAATGGATGCATACGATAAACCTGACGAGAGACAATGTCAGAAAACTTTAAGTAAACTTAATAATATATTCGAAGTTGATATAAAATCTTTAACTCCTATTGGCGGTAGAGTTGGTTTTGATGGCTATAACCAAGAGATGCGTGGCAAGATATATCAAAGTGATATATTCCCTGGTATATCAGTTTCCGAAGGTTGGAGCGGAGCAGGATTTAAACTGGCACATGGAGCAGGAAAAAGCGCTTCAAAAATTATACTAGAGTCATTACATTATTATGCATAAAAAAATTATTGGTATTTCGCTTGTTATATTGTTTAATATCTTATCAGGTGTACAAGCTGTTTATTTATCAGGTCTGCTAAAGGAAGCCAATGTATATGCTACACTTTGTATATGTTTTTCCTTTGTCACAATTGTCTTTATATTAATTAATGTAATTTCTAATAAACCAATTAAAAGTAGCGTTAAAAAGAATTATGCTAATTTAGTCATAATTAACGTTACAACATTAGGGAATTGGCTAACTTTTTTTATAGCACTCAAGTACATTGAGCCTGCAATGTCTTCTGCTTTGGCTAACTCGATAGCTCCAACGGTTACCTTATTTGCGACATATTTTTTCTTAAAAGGTTCTTTTCCTAAGCTGTCTCAGTTACTTGTTTCATTAGGTATATTTCTATCTATGGGGATAATGATTTTCGTTACCATAGCGGGTAAGAGTGCAAGCGGCACAACCGACATATCTTATTTGTGGCTAGGTGTTATTGCATCGTTAATCTGTGGAGTTTCAATAGCTTTTACGAATATTGTTTCTAAAAAACTAAATATTTCAGGTATCAATGCCAAAGAAATAATGATGTATAGGTTTGTTTTATTAATTATAGTTTGCGGTGTAGTAGCTGGCAGTGATGTTATAATAGAAACATTAAAAACTCTATTATTACCATTATTATTTATATCAATAATTGGTAACGTTATTCCACTATTCTCCCTTCAGCTTTCTATAGAAAAACTAGAACCAATAACAGTTTCATTATTACTCGTCTTAGCTCCTATATTTTATTTAATCATACAGGTATTTGATAAAAACATTCCTATTTCTCCGATCTCTTGGATAGCAATTAGTATCTCTATAGTCTTTGTTGCAATAGGGACGTTAACAAACTTAAAGGTGTCTAAAACATGACGAAAAAAACAATAGCTATAGTAGATCCTTATTCTAGTGGCGCTTTGCTATCACCATTATTTAAAGCAGATGGGCATATATGTATCGCAATTCACTCACTACAGAAAGTTCCTAGCATATTTGCTAGTAGTTACAAAAAAAATGATTTTGATATTGAGATTTTTTTTGATGGTGGAAATTTTGCATATATAGCTGATAAGCTCAAAAATTATGGTTGTAGCGTGATAATGCCTGGAGCTGAATCAGGCGTGACTTTAGCGGATAATTTAGCTCACTACTTAAAGCTTAATCACAATTTGTATGATTTGTCTAAGGCCAGACGTGACAAATTTGCGATGCAAGAATGCCTTAAGCAGAATGGATTGAAATATATCCAGTCACATGAAGTCAGTAACATTAAAGAGTTAAATGAAAAAGTGAATTCCTTGAGTTATCCAGTGATAATAAAACCTATTAACTCTGCTGGCTCTGACGATGTCTATAAATGTTACTCTTATGAAGAGGCTATCAAGGCAACCTCAATTATTCTTAATAAAGATAATGCTCTAGGTTTGTATAATGATAAAGTACTTGTTCAGGAATTTATAGAAGGGAGAGAGTATGTAGTAGATAGTATTAGTTGTGAAGGGCGTCATTTTACAACTAACGGCTGCCTTTATACTAAAATGGAAGCGAATGATTCTGATGTAGTGTACAGGAAGATGGAATTTCTACCTCCAGATTCAAAAGAGTTAATTGATATTATAGAATATAATAATAAAGTATTAGATGCTTTGGGATTTTTATATGGCCCTTCACATAGTGAAATAATGATGACAAATGATGGGCCAGTGTTGATAGAAACAGGTGCTCGTATCCATGGTGGATATTCACCAAGAACAGTGGCTGAAATTTCTAATTTGTCACAGCTAAACTTAATACTGCCTTCATATTGTGACGTAGATAAATTCAATGAGATGACAGAAAATGGCGTAGTATTCCATAAAAGTGCTTGTGTATTTTTTCTAGTAAACTACATTGAAGGTAATGTGAAAAGTTTGAACTTTACAAATAAAATAGAGTCATTACCAAGCTTCTATGATATGGTTTTTCTCGTCGAAAAAGGTGACTATTGTCCAAAAACAATTTCTTTATATACTTGTCCTGCTTGGATAGTATTGGCTAATAAAGATAGTAACCAAATAAGAAAAGATATCGACTTTATAAAAACGTTAGAAAAAAAAGGTATTTTTGAAATTTTATCAGATAATGAATAAGTTTTTTACACATGAATTAATACGGTTAACTATTAAAGTATAAAACTAACCTAATAGGAAAAAAGAATGCTAGATATTTCTACCATTAATAAAACAAAACCTTCTAAACTTGGTATCAACCCTTTAGTTAATGATCATTATCAAAGCTGGCTCACCTTGTGGCAAAAGTATCTTAGTTTCTATAACACCAGTCTCGCTGATTCAATCACAACGAACACCTGGCAAAACCTTCTAAATAACAATGTGCCTATTTATGGTTTTGGAGCTTGGCAAGGTGACACCTTAGTTGGCATTGTTCATGTGGTGTTGCATCCTAATACATGGGATACTACGGACTGTTGTTACTTAGAAGATTTATTTGTAAATAACACCGTTCGAGGTCAGGGTGTAGGTCGAGCATTAATTGAACGTGTTTATCAGTTTGCTGATAGTAAAAACTGTAACCGTGTATATTGGGTCACAGATAAAGATAATACGACTGCTAGACATCTATATGACTCAATAGCAAATCTTACTGATGTGATTCAATACCGCCACAACCTTTAACTTAAGTTATTATTTAATTGCATTTAGGGCGTGTCATTAATTAAGCCAAATGACATAAGAAACGGGATGAATAGCATTTGTAACTATCCCCTAAAATAACACAGCTCAAACGTAGAATTTCTTATAAAATACCCATAAGGAGTTTTGATATAATCAAACGAATGACTGAGACCCAAATAGTATCGATACTAAAAGAAGCAGAAGCTGGGATACCTGCAAAGAGCTGTGCCGCAAATACGGTATTGCTAGCTCGACCTTCTATAAATGGCGATCCAAGTATGGAGGCATGGAAGCGTCTAACGTCAAACGACTAAAAGAGCTTGTAGAAGAAAACCTTAGACCCAAACACATGTATGCTGATTTAAGCCTCAAAGCAGAAATGCAAAAAGATATTATAAAAAAGCTGTAGCGCCTGCTTGTGAACGCAAAGTCTGGGCACAAGAGTTATAGGCGCAGTATGGTGTCAGTATTGCGGTGGTAATCACCCCAAAAAATAATAACACGTAAAAGCAGAAACTAACTGCTAAAATACTAGCAGGAGATTTCGACATGAAAAAATCAAGATTTACCGACA
>NZ_FUGD01000218.1 GCF_900162815.1 Psychrobacter pasteurii
ATTGACATCTCTATCATTTGCCTGCTGACAACACGGACACTGCCATCGTCTAACTGATAAGGGTAATTCGTCTTTGGTCAGCAAGTGACCGCAATTAGAGCAAGTTTTAGAGGATGGAAACCATCTATCTAACTCTTTGACGGTTTTACCGTATTGATTAGCCTTATAAACAAGCTGACGCTTAAACTCATAAAAGCCTAAATCGCTGATGGCTCGACTTAGCTTACGGTTCTGCATCATGCCTTTGGTGTTTAGGTTTTCAATCGCAATAACATCATACTCACTCACCAAGCCAGTAGTAAGCTTATGTAGAGCGTCTTTACGGATATTACTAATTTGCAGGTGCAATCGTGATAGCTTGGCT
>NZ_FUGD01000216.1 GCF_900162815.1 Psychrobacter pasteurii
GCAAGCATCACGATAGGCTTTATCTTGAGCATACTGTCTTTGCCACTGAGCTAACGCCCAGTTATAGGCAAGACGAGCTATACCGCAAGCCTTAGCAAAATAGGTCGCTTGCTTGTTGTTTGGATTAAGCTCAATGACATGACCTCGTATCATTCTAAACTTGCCTTAACCGCTTCAATGAGTTTTTTATTCTTCTTACTAGGTGAACCGTAAAGTCTGGCTGAAAACACTGTGATG
>NZ_FUGD01000215.1 GCF_900162815.1 Psychrobacter pasteurii
TAATTTCAACTTACAACCCTTTAACGACTTCTTACGACAGTGTGTGTCGCCTTATATCCACCCCCTGAAGTGGGTGGTTTTACGGCGACCGGTGATAAATTTAGAATAAGACAAAAAGTACAGACGAAAAAAAACGAGCCAAGGGCTCGTTTTTTTTGATTCATTCAAAGTAATGTTTTTAAATTATCATCACCTTAAATCATCTTCGCTATTAGATAGCTGTGATACCGTGGGCTTGTGGGCCTTTAGCACCTTGAGTTACTGTGAACTCAACTTCTTGGCCTTCAGCTAGGGTTTTGAAACCTGAGCTTGCGATTTCGCTGTAATGAGCAAAAAC
>NZ_FUGD01000212.1 GCF_900162815.1 Psychrobacter pasteurii
TGCTTTGACACGCTTTTTATTCTTAGCACGCTGGGCTACTGCTAATTTATTCGCCCATTTTTGCGTTTGCTTAATAGTTAGCTTGTCACCATTTGAGGTAGTAGCAGACTCTTTCAAGCCTAAATCAATACCAACGCTGCCCATACCACCTGCTTGCTTAGGAAAGTCTTTAACGGTAATACACGCATACCAACGATTACGACTGTCTTGTACTATCTCTAAAGTGTTTATCTGATATAGGCTTAGGTTGTAACTATCGAATACATCTATGATGAGCTTTTGACCTTTAGAAAGTGATAGCTGAATTTTTGATTTAAGTGCTTTCTTGCCCGTTTGTCTTGTGCTTAGGTATTTGATAGCAGACTTTTTAAAAGGTATCCAGCCCAGTGATTTACGTTTGGCATCAGGACGATTGGTACGCCAGTTAAGCTTGGCTTTTTTAAATTGTTTT
>NZ_FUGD01000208.1 GCF_900162815.1 Psychrobacter pasteurii
TGTAAGCTAAAATTAATCTTGCCATACTAAGCATATGAAAACACTCAAGCTACGCATTAAAGACAAACACATAAAAGAGCTGAATCAGCTAAGCGGTTCGGTAAACTTCGTGTGGAACTATGTTAATGCGTTAAGTTTTGAGCATCTAAAACGTACCGGTAAGTTTTTTAGTGCCTATGATCTAAGTGAGTATACTAAAGGTAGCGGTGAGTATTTAGGATTACACAGTCAGACCTTACAAGCTATCAATGAGACTCACGCCAAGGCCCGAAAACAATTTAAAAAAGCCAAGCTT
>NZ_FUGD01000207.1 GCF_900162815.1 Psychrobacter pasteurii
GTCACCATTTGATGTGGTTGCAGACTCTTTTAAGCCCAAATCAATTCCAACGCTGCCCTTACCACTTACTTGCTTAGGAAAGTCTTTAACGGTGATACAGGCATACCAACGATTACGACTGTCTTGTACTATCTCAAGCGTGTTGATTTAATATAGGCTTAGGTTGTAGCTATCGAATACATCGATGAGGAGCTTTTGACCTTTAGATAGCGATAGCTGTAGGGTTGATCTCAGTACTTTCTTTCCCGTTTGTCTTGTGCTTAGGTATTTGATAGCAGACTTTTTAAAAGGTATCCAGCCCAGTGTTTTGCGTTTTGCATCAGGACGATTGCTGCGCCAGTTAAGTTTGGCTTTTTTAAATTGTTTTCGGGCCTTCGCGTGAGTTTCATTGATAGCCTGTAAGGTCTGACTGTGTAATCCTAAATACTCACCGCTACCTTTGGTGTACTGGTTTAAATCATAAGCATTAAAAAACTTACCGGTACGTTTTAGATGCTCAAAGCAAAGTGCATTAACATAGTTCCACACGAAGTTCACTGAACCGCTTAGACGATTCAGCTCTTTTATGTGTTTGTCTTTAATGCGTAGCTTGAGTGTTTTCATATGCTTAGTATGGCAAGATTAATTTTAGCTTACAACCTTTTAACGACTTCTTACGACAGTGTGTGTCGCCTTATATCCACCCC
>NZ_FUGD01000206.1 GCF_900162815.1 Psychrobacter pasteurii
ATTAAAAATCTCACAGCGTAACCCATTGTGCAATAAGCTGCTCACCGTATCCACGCAGAAATCCGCCTCAAGCGTGGTAGATAGCGACCAGTCTAGGACATAACGACTGTACCAATCTATCACCGCCATCAAATATACAAAGCCCTTGGCTAGGCGAATATAGGTGATATCAGTACTCCACACTTGATTACAACGGCTAATCGGTACATGCCTAAGCAAGTACGGGTAAACTTGATGCTCAGAGTTAGGCTTACTCGTGTTAGGGAAATACCCCCAAATTTAAAACACTAAATAAGTAGAACTAAGCTGCCATATTAAATTTCTGAATCGGCGTAAAGCCACCATTACCCATATTGGGTCTT
>NZ_FUGD01000203.1 GCF_900162815.1 Psychrobacter pasteurii
GGATTCCTACAGCTAGACGGTCAAGCCCGACCGCAAGGATGTTCTTAGCAGCATTGATATCTCTATCATGCCATGTGCCACACTCAGCACAAGTCCATCCTCTTATTCGCAAGCCTGCTCTACCTTTCGGGCTACTGTCACTTATTTTGTGGCAGCACGAGCAGGTCTGGGTAGTGTAACTTTCATTTACCATCTCAAACTGACAACCTGCATGCTTGCATTTATATTCCAGTTGTCGTTTAAGTTCAAACCATCCTGCATCGTATGTCGATTTAGCGAGCTTGGTTTTTTTAGTTGTAAATGAGCGTGACTTAACATCACCAACCACAATCAAGGCATTGCCCTGCACTAGCTTGGTAGTGAATTTATGAATTAAGTCTAATCTTGTATTTTTAATTTTGGCATGAATGGCTTTAACACGTTTTTTATCCTTGGCACGCTGGGCTACTGCTAATTTATTCGCCCATTTTTGCGTTTGCTTAATAATTAGCTTGTCACCATTTGATGTAGTTGCAGACTCTTTTAAGCCTAAATCAATACCAATGCTGCCCTTACCACTTGCTTGTTTGGGGTAGTCTTTAACAGTAATACACGCATACCAACGATTACGACTGTCTTGTACTATCTCAAGCGTGTTGATTTGATATAGGCTTAGGTTGTAGCTATCGAATACATCTATGAT
>NZ_FUGD01000202.1 GCF_900162815.1 Psychrobacter pasteurii
AGCTAAAATTAAGTTGCCCAGCTATCTGGCTACAGCGCTGGGACTTACCCTCATAACTTAAGTAGGAGCCTGCTTTGACTCGAGTAATAAACTTGTAATGACGCTCATTCCATTGGCGCATGTGTGAGCTATGCTGAAGAAACCGTAGAGATAAACTTGGTAAACTAAGCGTATTAACAGGAGTTTACCATGACCAAGAAAGTAAGAACCTACAGTGACGAATTTAAAGCCGAGGCCGTCAAGAAGATATCAGACAATAATGGTAATATCTCAGCCACTGCAAAGCAGCTTGGCATTGCCATGCAAACGCTATCAAATTGGCATAACAAAGCCAATCAAGGCAAGCTTGTCGGCACAGAGCAA
>NZ_FUGD01000201.1 GCF_900162815.1 Psychrobacter pasteurii
CGTGTGTTTGGTTGATCTGCATTAAACTGGCGCTTTAAATAGTTCTTTGCAATCTTGCCTTGTACGCCTTTATAAGAGCGATACCTTTGTCGTCTAATCCGTGCGCTTAAGTTTAAATGACGCATCAGCTTGGCAATGAGCTTGTGGTTGTGATGACTGCCTAACTGCTTTAACGCCGCTGTTATTCTACGATAGCCGTACCTGCCTTTATGCTGGTGATATAGCGTGGCGATACGCTGTTTTAAGTCAGTATATTTATCGCCACTATCAAGCTTTGCTCTATGGTAG
>NZ_FUGD01000200.1 GCF_900162815.1 Psychrobacter pasteurii
TTCTTAGCAGCATTGATATCTCTATCATGCCATGTGCCACACTCAGCACAAGCCCATCCTCTTATTCGCAAGCCTGCTCTACCTTTTGGACTACTATCACTTATTTTATGGCAGCACGAGCAGGTCTGGGTAGTGTAACTCTCATTTACCATCTCAAACTGACAACCTGCATGCTTGCATTTATATTCCAGTTGTCGTTTAAGTTCAAACCACCCGGCATCATACGTTGATTTAGCTAGCTTGGTTTTTTTAGTTGTAAATGAGCGTGATTTAACATCACCAACTACAATTAAGCTGTTATCTTTAACAAGCTTGGTGGTAAATTTATGAATTAAGTCTAATCTTGTGTTTTTAATTTTAGCGTGGATTGCTTTGACACGCTTTTTATTCTTAGCACGCTGGGCTACTGCTAATTTATTCGCCCATTTTTGCGTTTGCTTAATAGTTAGCTTGTCACCATTTGAGGT
>NZ_FUGD01000094.1 GCF_900162815.1 Psychrobacter pasteurii
TAGAGTCCTGGTTACAGCAAAGTGGAGACGCTTATTTTAAGCGGTTGTTAATTGCCTCTCAGGCTTGTACGCTCGTGTGGCGTATTATGCAAGCATCTGATAAACAGTCACAAGAGTTTGCTTTGTTTTTAGTGCGCCTCTCAGGGCGACAAATGAAACGGAGCAAACCAATAACCGCACCTGCTGTGATGGCAGGATTGTTCCAGTGGCTTAATTTTACCGAACTGGTAAATCATTATCCCCCTGACCAACTACGTGAATTCGCTGATGCCGCTAGTAAATTTGTGTAGATACCTATGGTTTAGCGAGGGGAGGAAGTCAAAAGTAAAATAAGGAGATAATAATGAAATACATTATTTTAGCCAGTTCTTTATTGGCGTTAACAGCATGTCAAAGTCCGGCTGTTGATTCTAATACTTCTGCTCAGAACCCAAATACTAAAACCGAGGCCAGTCAGTCACAGCAGGCACAATATGCGATGACGGTTAAACACGATAAGTTTTCTGCTGATGTGAGCAGCGTGTCTGATGGCATGGGCGGTTATGTGCTACGTATTCAACCAGCAGGTGAGGCTGTGATTGAAAAGAAAATCGATGCGCCGGTTATGAAAGCAGAAGCGACTGACTTAAACCAAGACGGCTATCCTGAAATTGTGGTGTTTACTCAAAGCGTTGGCAGCGGCTCGTATGGTGAGGTAGTTGCCTACTCTAGTCAGCCATCTCAAAGTCAGGGCAAGTCATGGACTGAAGCCTCTTTCCCTGAGTTATCTGAAAAGCTCAGCCAAGGTTACATGGGGCATGACAGCTTTGCTGTTAAGGGCAATCAATTAGTCAGAGAGTTTAAGCTATATTTAGACGGCGATACTAATGCTAATCCAACCGGAAAAACCCGTCAGATTACCTATCGCTTGGTAGACGGCGAAGCGTCACGTCAATTTGTGGTAGATAAGGTGGTTGAGTTTTAATTCTATTTCAGCCTGAATTAATAAAGCCGTTTTATAAAAAATAAAAACCCAGTTCACTAATGAACTGGGTTTTTTATTGTACCAATAATGGTCAAAATATGACCCATTAGCTTTAAATTGAGAAACTAAGTTAACTAGAAACCCAGTTAACTAAAATACTTGCTTAGTCCTGAATCTAATGCGTCTTTGATCTTACCTTTTAATGGTTTGGCTAAGAAACCTAGGGTTGCTTCAAAGCGTATTTTATTGGCATCTAAAGTGGCTTTACCATCGATACCTTTACGAGTAATGGTCACATTATCTTCAGTTTCGCCTTCGACATAATTAGCTTCAATACCAAATTTATCTTTGGCACTTTCAAGCCATTTTTTAGCTTGTTCGCGGGCGGTATTAAAGTCTAAGCTGTGTTCTTTTTCAATTTCAATATCTGCCATGATGTTATACCTTTTATTATGAATGAAACGATTAAGCGATCAAATAAATAATCTCTAGACTGACTGTTATAAGCCAAGTGTAGTAACCTATTTATATCATTAAATTGTATGACTAACAATTCAGTCGTGTAGCATGACTGATAACTTTGGGTGATAATTATTACAAAAACCCATAAGCTGTTTATTTAGCATGGCTTATGTTTAAAAATATGCTACTCTTTTTGTAATTTCCGTTTCTATTAAAGTTTATGTAATCTTTTGACAGGATAAAACGAAGACATGAAATATATCAGTACGCGCGGTCAAACCGAGAAGATGAATTTTAGCGATGTGTTGTTGATGGGATTGGCGCCAGACGGTGGCTTGATGCTACCTGAAAGCTATCCGCAGATTGACGGTGCAACGTTAGATAAATGGCGTGATTTGAGCTACCCAGAGCTGGCGTTTGAGATTATGCGCCTGTTTGCGACTGATATTGATGAGACGGATTTAAAAGATATTATCGAGCGTACTTATACTGCTGAGGTCTTCGGCAGTGATGACATCGTGCCGGTGCGTAAGCTTAAAGATGACTTGTATGTTTTAGGTCTATCAAATGGTCCAACGCTGGCGTTTAAAGACGTGGCAATGCAGTTCTTGGGTAATGCCTTTGAATATGTGTTGAAGCAGAAAGGTAAGCGTCTGACGATCATCGGTGCGACCAGTGGCGATACGGGTAGTGCGGCGGAATATGCACTGCGTGGTAAAGAGAACATCGAAGTATTTATGATGTCGCCACATGGCAAAATGAGTGAGTTCCAGCGCGCGCAAATGTATAGCTTAACCGATGCCAATATTCATAATATTGCGATTAAAGGCATGTTTGATGATTGCCAAGATATCGTTAAAGCACTACAGCAAGATGCTGATTTTAAAGCCAAATATAGCTTGGGCACAGTGAACTCAATTAACTGGGGTCGCATCTTAGCGCAAATCGTTTATTATTTTAAAGGCTACTTTGCAGCCACTGAAAACAACGATGAAAAAGTCAGCTTCTGCGTGCCGTCAGGTAACTTTGGTAACATCTGTGCCGGTCATATTGCCCGCGAAATGGGTTTGCCGATTGACCGCTTAATTGTCGCAACCAATGAGAACGATGTGTTAAACGACTTCTTTAATGAAGGTAAATATACACCACGTCCTGCTGACAAAACTTATGTGACCTCAAGTCCTTCAATGGATATCTCAAAAGCGTCTAACTTTGAGCGCTTTGTGTACTTATTATTGGACAAAGATAGCAAGCGTGTTAGTGAGCTGTTTGATGGGGTGAAAGCAGGTAAAGGTTTTGACTTGTCAGATGTGTTGGATGCCGTGAATAACCGTTACGGCTTTGCTGCGGGTAAATCTACGCATCAAGACCGTTTAAACACCATCAAAGCAGTATATGAAACCTATAACGATTTGGTTGATCCACACACTGCTGACGGTATCAAGGTGGCACAAGAGCTACAAAAAGAGGGTGAGGTTATCATCTGTGCAGAAACGGCATTGCCGGTGAAATTCTCAGAGACTATTTTTGAAGCGGTTGGTGAGATAGAGATTGAGCGCCCAGAACACACTAAAGATATTGAGAGCTTAGAGCAGCATGTGACCGTACTTGAGAACGATGCCAGTATAGTGGCTAATGAGATCAAAGCAGTGGTTGCCCCTGTATAACGTGAAGTTTAATTGACCTAGATAGAGTCACTTAATCTATAAAAAACCAGCGATTTAAAGTCGCTGGTTTTTTTGTTTTGTACGTTAAGGTTTTATAAAACTATTTTATTGAGTAGATTAACTGCTTTGTTAGTTAATATTTACTTTATACTGTCAAAGTGGTCCTACATATGCTCAGTATATGAGGATAATGCCACCGGTTTGATTTTACATTCATTATCTAAGGCGGCTTTATGCCAACATCTGCACAGCTTGATGGCTCTCATAGGACAGATAGGGTTAAGGGCTCGAGTCTAACGCAAGAGCAGCGGGCCTGCTTACTATTATGGCAACGGGTAAACACCTCTTTGTCGGCTTTTTATAAGCTCATCAGCCACTTTGAGACGGCGCAGCAAGCTCTGCAGGCGGGTATGAGTCAGTGGCAAACTTTGGGCATTCATAAAAAGCATCTTGAGCGGCATAAGCAAGCAAGTTGTAATGAAGACAATCAGTTTATTGCTCAGCTAAAGCAGCGTATGGCTGTTGGTGAATTTCAACTGTTGTTTCAACAGGATGCAGACTATCCAAAGCAGTTGCTCGGTTTATTTGACCCGCCGCCCTTGCTATTTTATCGAGGTAATAAGCAGCGTTTGAATCAGGCAAAAATTGCTATTGTGGGCAGCCGCAAACCTACCCAAAAGGCACAACGATTTACCTTTGATATGGCTCAGTATTTGGCGAAGTCAGGGTTTATTATTTGTAGTGGACTGGCCCAAGGGGTAGATGCTCAAGCGCATTTGGGTGCATTGTCTCAACCTGTCGAGTATGCGGGGCGCAGTGTGGGCGTGATGGGTACCGGTATTGATGTGTGTTACCCCAAGCAGCATCAGGCGCTGTTTGGTAGGATGATTGCAGAGGGTGGCTGTATTGTCAGTGAGCTATTTCCTGGTACACCGCCTCACAAGCACACCTTTCCCAGACGTAATAGAATTGTCGCAGGGCTAAGCTTGGGCACAATAGTGACCGAAGCAGCACTGCACAGTAGTTCCTTGATTACCGCTCGGCTAACTTCAGAGCAGGGCAAGCAGGTGTTTGCATTGCCCAGTGATATCGATAATGTGAATGCTCAAGGTTGTCATTACTTGATTCGAGAGGGTGCTACATTGGTATATCACCCCGATCAAATCATGAGTGATTTGTGCCACCAGTTGCTTGAGCCTGTGCAGCTATCAGAAGCCAAGGATAATTCAACTGCTCATGGCTCGAGTCAGAAAACTGAGCGTTTGGGCCCACAATCTTTATTCTCTGATACCACCGCTACACCTAACGATAACGTGAATCCTATTTTAAAACCGCAGAAGTCTGTTACTATTTCTGAGCACCTGCAGCCTTTGTGGGTGCATATCCAATTTGAACTGCAAGATTTAGATGCGTTAATTGCCAAGACCCAATTAGATACCGCCACCTTATTAAGCCAACTGATGGAGCTTGAGCTAATGGGCGTGATTGGTGAAGTTGGCGGTCGTTATCAGCGTATCTAAACGACCTTGCCTGTTTTTTATTTCTATAAAATGGACGTCTTATAAGCTGTCTATTGTGTCAATGAAGTCCTAAATTATGAATCCTACTATCGAGCCAAATGGCGCTATCACTAACGATCCAAAACAAGCTGCACAGTGGCTAAAACAAGGCAAGCTTCTGGCTTATCCCACCGAAAGTGTCTGGGGAATTGGCTGTGATGCTTATAACAAAGAAGCCGTTGAGCAGATATTGACCATAAAAAACAGGCCGAGCGAGAAGGGCATGATAGTGGTGACTGACAGTATTGAGCGCATTAGGCCATTATTACAGCAGCTATCCCAAGAGCGTCAGCAGCAAATCATAGCCAGTTGGTCGCAGCAGGCAGATGATGAGACAAATGCCGATAGCAAGCAAGCACACACTTGGTTGTTGCCCTTAAAGTCAGCTCAGTTTGGCACTAACAAGCAAGTGGATAGCGAGACCAAAGCTGAAGTACCTTATTGGATTACTGGCAAACATGATTCGATTGCAGTCAGAGTGATTGCCCATCCACTCATCACTCAACTGTGTCAGCAGATGGTCAGTAGCACCAACCCTTATGGACTTATTGTCTCTACCAGTTGTAATCCATCGGGTGAGACACCGGCTAAGAGCTTTAAGCAAGCCTATGCTTATTTTGGTCAAGACATTGCTTATCTAACAGGGGAGACCTTGGGCTATGTTTTACCTAGCCAGATCAGTGATGCGTTAAGTGGGCAGGTGATTCGGTAAAGCTATTTGCTATCAATGTTCTTAATATAGGCATTAGAACAGCAAGGCTAAAGGGGTATTGAGTTTGATAAATAGTGTTCCACGTGAAACATGCTTAGTCTTTAATGTCTGATCTTTAATACCTGGACTTTAATATCCGTTTATTAATATAGGGCTGTTTCACGTGAAACACAAAAAAAGTAGTTTGTATTCAGTATTTAAGGTTAAGCGATTTCAGATTAAGCGATTTGATGTTAAGCGGTTAGGATTTTTTCGTTCGGGTTCGAATGGCAAAAATAACCGCAGTCAGCACGGCCACTAACAGCGATAAAATCGCACCGGTTAAAAGCGTATTGAGTAGTGCAAATGCAAAGGGATGGTGGATTTGACTGATGCCCAATCTATCATCGGTAATACCGACCGAGATAATCCCTGCCCACATCTCAGGAGAAAGTGGCCACCCAAATATCAAAAATCCGTTCATTAACTGCAAGCCCGCTTTGATAAACACACTGCGGCGTAGGGCATTATGTAATTGGGTATAACCTTGTTTGAGAAGGTAGGCATCAACTGAGCCGTAAATAAGGATAAATATCACAATACCCACCAGCATTCCGGCGAAAGCTAAGGGTACCGAATTTACTACAATACTGCCCCAGGTAAAGCTGACTAGAGCATTTACTAATACCCAGAATCCCCAAAACAACCAATGATTTCTCATATATTTTCTTAACCTTCTTTACTTAACTTTCTTTACCTTAACTCTCTGTACTTAATCTTTGAATATTTAGTCTTCGAGCTATTGATGTGATGTGTTTGCTGGAAGCAATTAATGTACCGAAAGGGTTTTTCCGTCTGAATTTCTAGGTAAATCGGCCAAGCAAACCAAACTTTCATTACTAATACCGCTGACCAAGAATTGATCGGAGTCGGCAAAGTACTGGACCACTTCTATCGGGGTATAGACCAAGGTCTGTGTTTGGTCCACAACCCAGACATAACCTTGAATAGGACTATTTGGACGAGGTCTCTTTTTGGTTAATCCATCAAGCTTGGCTTCGTGAATGGCACTTCTAGGCAAACGAACCCCAAGCTCAATTTGGCCATATTCAATAGTCATCGAAGCTTGCATACCAGGTTTTAATAAAGCCTTACTGTTTTCACCCGCTACCAAAGGGGCGCGAACTATAAGAGTGTCTGATTTGGGGTCAGCAAGGATATGGCTGATTTGGCCGGTAAACTCTTTTTGTAGCTCATAAACAGTAAAGTAAACCGGGGTGCCGACAGACAGCTGGGATTGAGTGGATAATGGAAGCTCACCTACTAACTGTAACTTCTGAGGATTGGTCACAGTAATCATCAAATCAGACCCCTCGCTTTGTTCTGAGTCAGGCTTATCTGCTTCTTTATTTTTCTCATTCTCATTGTCTGCGCTGTCATTTGGTGCAGAGTTGTTTGATGTAGCACTGTTTGATGCAGAACTGTCTTCATTAGTAGTGTTGCTGTCAGTGATTTTGGTAACCGTGCCTTTAATAGGAGATTTTAAAACCAAAGTTACCGCCACCAAGTTATCCTCTGCTTTAGAGGAAGCCTCTGCTGTAGACGAAGAGGAATTCTTATTTGACTTCACTTCTACCCCGTCAACATAGACTTCTACAAATTTATTGCTAATAAAAGGCAACTTACTTTCACTGACTTCGCTTTCAATCTTAGCCAAAATTTGACCTTGCTCTACCTCCTCTCCTTCTTTGACCTCAAGAGAAGCAGATATGACAGGGTAAGGGGTGGCAACCTCAGCACTATCCACTGGAATTAAGGCACCTTCTAAGTTATAGGTAGGCTGATAGCGCTCAGGCGTGCTGGTCTGTACTAGCGAGTTGTCTACTTTAACTTCATTTTCAAACACTTGGACCAGTGCTTCAGGGTTAGAGTTAGAATTTGAGTCACACCCCACTACAGTTAAAGTAGTCGCCACAGCAAGAATCATCGCTTTTAAATAACGGTTATAAGGCAAAAGTTTATTTTTAGCGTTATCAATCAAGGGCAATGACATGTGTGAGGTCCTATGGTTGTCAGGGTGTAAAGTAAAAAAGGCTATCGCAGTATGTGGCGGGTAGGAATAATAAAAAATCACTATAAAAATACAAGTATATAGTGCATTTTAAGGTATCAACCCCATAAAGTTGTTAGTGGATTGTTTTAAGTTTGTGCTTAGGGGTTGAAATTTACCCCTGTAACCTTTATCAAGCACTAAGAATATAAAAAAAAGTCACTCAAGAAAATACAAAATAAGGCCCTGCTTTTAAATTCCTTATTTAACCCTATTAGTAATCTTATAATTTATAAATTTTACAGCTTCAATAAAGCCTTTAGAAACCAAAAATATAGGGCTTTATGCAAAGCTACTTAAGCTACCAAGGAGATACCATGAGTAATAATGAAGCGAATAACGCAGCCCCAAATCTTGAGCAAGATGCTGAAAACTCAAATGTGGCTCATGACAATATCGATCGTTCTGAGACTGTATTAGAGCAAACCATGAATGAGTTCAATCCAGAAGTAAATGGCGATGACACCATTGCTAATAATATCGATGTTAGCGTTTATGAAGAGCGCATTGCTCAGTTAGAAAGCGAAGTAAAAGCAGCCAAAGAAGGCCAAGCCCGTGCCAATGCTGACGCTTATAACGCTCAAAAACGCATGGAGCAAGAAACTGAGAAGAGCCGTAAGTTTGCCCTACAAAAATTCGCTAAAGAGCTTTTAGAAGTAGTGGATAACCTAGAGCGTGCCATTGTTAGTGTGCAAGCTGACGATGATGCAGATGATGCTATCTTGGAAGGTGTGAAGCTAACTCACAAATCTTTCTTAACGGTATTGAACAAGCAAGGCGTTGAAGTAGTTGACCCGCAACAAGAAGCTTTTAACCCTGAATTGCATGAAGCAGTAGGTATTGATCCTAAAGCTCCTGCCGACACAGTGGGCGAAGTATTGCAAAAAGGCTATACCTTAAATGGCCGTTTATTGCGCCCAGCCATGGTTAAAGTAGGTCAATAACCCCTTGGCAAAAGGCTTAGAAATTTAGTCAAAAGCTATGTTAATCGAGCCAAAGACACAAAAAAAGACAAAAAGTTGTCAATTTTGCTTAACTTCGGCTTGAAAAATAGCAGCACTAAACCGATATATAGAAACAAGAAGCAAGGCTTACTTATTGAAAGCTTTAATAATAGACAGTAAGCCAAGTGCTAACATTGAATTAAACACAAACAAGAAATGATTTGGAGTTTTATATTATGGCTAAGACAATTGGTATTGATTTAGGTACAACCAACTCTTGTGTTGCAGTAATGGAAGGTGACAAAGTTAAAGTCATCGAAAACGCTGAAGGTACACGCACAACCCCTTCAATTATCGCTTATAAAGACGGCGAAATCTTAGTAGGTCAGTCTGCAAAACGTCAGGCAGTAACCAACCCAAATAACACTTTATATGCTATTAAGCGTCTTATCGGTCGCCGCTTTGATGACAAAGTGGTTCAAAAAGACATCGGTATGGTGCCTTACAAAATCGTTAAAGCTGACAACGGTGATGCTTGGGTAGAAGTTAACGATAAAAAAATGGCGCCACCACAGATTTCTGCTGAAATCCTACAAAAAATGAAGAAAACTGCAGAAGACTACTTAGGCGAAAAAGTAACAGACGCTGTAGTAACTGTGCCAGCTTACTTCAACGACTCTCAGCGCCAAGCTACTAAAGACGCAGGTAAAATCGCAGGCTTAAACGTTAAACGTATTATTAACGAACCAACCGCTGCTGCATTAGCTTACGGTATGGATAAGAAAAAAGGCGATAGCACTGTTGCTGTATATGACTTAGGTGGTGGTACTTTTGACGTATCAATCATTGAAATCGCTGACGTTGATGGTGAGCAACAATTCGAAGTTCTATCTACTAACGGTGACACATTCCTTGGTGGTGAAGACTTTGACTTAGCATTAATCGACTTCTTAGTTGAAGAGTTCAAAAAAGAACAAGACTTCAACCTAAAAGGTGACCCACTAGCGATGCAGCGTCTAAAAGAAGCTGCTGAGAAAGCTAAGATTGAATTATCAAGCGCTCAAAGCACTGAAGTAAACTTACCTTACATCACTGCTGATGCGTCAGGTCCTAAGCACTTAGTGGTAACTATCAGCCGCTCTAAACTAGAAGCTTTAACAGAAGATCTAGTAAAACGTACTATCGATCCTTGTAAAGTAGCTCTAGAAGATGCCGGTCTAAAAGCTAGCGACATCGACGACGTTATCTTAGTGGGTGGTCAGACTCGTATGCCACTAGTACAAAAAACAGTGGAAGACTTCTTCGGTAAAGAGCCACGTAAAGACGTGAACCCTGACGAAGCAGTAGCCGTTGGTGCAGCAATTCAAGGTGCGGTACTATCAGGTGACAAGACTGACGTACTATTACTTGACGTAACGCCACTAACTCTAGGTATCGAAACCATGGGCGGTGTTATGACAGGTATCATTGAGAAAAACACTATGATTCCTACTAAGAAATCACAAGTGTTCTCAACTGCTGAAGACAACCAGCCTGCGGTAACCATTAAAGTGTTCCAAGGTGAGCGTAAAGTAGCGGCCCAAAACAAACTATTGGGTGAGTTCAACTTAACGGAAATTCCACCAGCACCACGTGGTATGCCACAAATTGAAGTAACCTTTGACATCAACGCTGACGGTATCATGAACATCTCAGCCAAAGACAAAGGTACGGGTAAAGAGCAGAGCATCCAGATTAAAGCAGACTCTGGTTTATCGGATGAAGAAATCGAGCAAATGGTACGTGACGCTGAAGCAAACGCTGCAGAAGACGAGAAGTTCGCAGCGCTAGCTCAAGTACGTAACGAAGCTGATGGTCGTATCCACGCTATCCAAAAAGCTCTAAAAGAAGCTGAAGACAAAGTAACTGAAGAAGAAAAAACTTCAGTTGAGACTGCTATCAGTGAGTTAGAGTTAGCGGCTAAAGAAGATGACCATGATGACATCAAAGCTAAGCTTGAAGCTCTAGACAACGCATTCTTACCTATCAGCCAGAAGATTTACTCAGCTGGTCAAGGCGCAGAAGGTGTAGATCCAACTCAAGCAGGTGCTGAAACAGCTGACAATGCTGCGGACGACGATGTTGTAGACGCTGAATTCACAGAAGTGAATGAAGACGACAAGAAGTAATATAATAAATAGGTATAGCTAATCTATTCATAGTTTAGTTATTACCAAAAAGACCGTGCTCAGTGAGCACGGTCTTTTTTTATGGTTAAAAAATACGAGTGTTGTCCTGTAAAGACAGCAGTTTAAGAAGTTAACTGCTCAATAAGACGGTCACAGTCCCCAGTAGTTAGCTTAGCATTCATTACTAATCGAATGCGCGCTGTGCCCACGGGTACAGTAGGTGGACGAATCGGTAGGGCATAAAAGCCTGCTTGTTGTAGCTGCTGGGCTTTTTGTACAGCACTAGCATTATCTCCTAATATATAAGGAATGATAGGAGACTGGTAGGCCACGTTGGAGTCTGCATTGATGACTTGAGAGACACGAACCGATAAATCAGCCAAATGAGTGCGTAAGTTATATAGAGTGGGCATTTTGGCTAAGACAAACCGAGTCCAACAGTGGGTAATGGGTGGCAAAGCAGTACTGAAGATAAAAGAGCGCATTTGATTCACTAACCATTCTCTGACGGACTTATCACAAATCACATAAGCTCCCATCGAAGCGAAGGCTTTACCAAAGGTGCCTACTAGATAATCTATATCCTCCAAAGTCTGGGTTTCTTCTGCCAGACCTAATCCATTATGTCCAAGTACCCCAACCGCATGGGCTTCATCGATATATAGCTCAATACGGGGGTCTTGGGCTTTCAGATTAACCAAAGCTTTTAAGTCCGCACGATCCCCATCCATACTAAAGATGCTCTCGGTCACCACAATAATGCGTTCAATATCCTCACTGGCTTGCTCAATCAAAGCGGCCAGGTGCTTCATATCATTGTGGCGATAACGCTGATAGCTACAGTGTTTGTTTTTGCTGCCAATAAGACGCACCCCATCTATAAGGCTGGCATGAATTAAAGTGTCGGTCAAAATTAAGGTATTAAGAGGGAGCTTAGCTAGAGCAGGCAAGATACCGATATTGGCATGATAGCCACTATTTACCACCAATACCTCTTTGTTACAGGTCGAACGTTGCTCGTCAGATAAAGCAAGCTTGTACCAGTCTAATAGCTCTTGTTCTAGTAATGGCAGCTGGCTGTGGTTACCAGTCAACAATCGAGAAGAGGTAGCCCCCATTTTTGGTAATAATGACTCAGGCATCTGTTGCAAGTGAGTCAAAAACTCTGACTGTAGCCGGGTCTCATTGCCCAGTCCTAGATAATCGTTGCTTGAGATATTAAGCAGTCGCTGTTCATTCAAGATAATCCATTGATCTTCATGTCTAACAGGCGGCAGCTGGCGATACTGCTCTTTTGACTTAAGGTTATCTAGCTGCGTAGAAACACTTAATCGTGTGGGTCCGGTCATAAATATCTATCCTTGATGCTTTAATTTGATGTCGGTGGCTTGCTTTGTGGTAAATAAAGTTAAAAACTTTATAAAACAGGGGCCTAGAGTGTTGGTAACAGTGAGTAATATATCGCTTTTATTGCAGAAAAGGCTATATGTAACAAATGTTTTCAAAAACTAGGGTTTGTAACTGTCTGCATAAAAAGTAGGGGTAAAAAATAACTTCAAGCCTATTAAACTCCGACAGAGTATCAGAGTGGTTTTAATTACTATGTATACATCGATAACAAGCAAGATGTTTTAAGAAAGCCTAGCGACAACCCCGTTCCTTTAATAGCTTTCTTATAAGCTTGCATCGTTACTCATTTAATAGGAGAACTACAATGAAAACATTACAAAAAACTCTACTTGCTCTAGCTGCTGGTACTTTAATGACTGCAGGCGCTCAAGCGGCTGTTACTTATGGCAATGGCATGACAGCTCAGCCATACATCGGTGCTAAAGTAGGTCAGTATGATCTTGATGGTGCCAAAGATAAAGGCACTTCATACGGTGTTTACGGTGGTGCTAAGTTCACGCCAAACTTTGGTTTAGAAGCTGAATACTTAACCACTAGCGATGAAGACTTCTCTAACACTAGAGAGTACTCTGCAGACACTTACGGCGTATACGCAACAGGTGACTATGCTTTCCCGAACACCGGTGGCCTATATGGTAAAGGTCGTCTAGGTATCGCGAAAAACGAGGTTGATGTAAAGGGTAAAGCGACGGGTATAGAAGTTTCAGGCTCTGAAACGGGTGTTGCCGGTGGTCTAGGTCTAGGTTTTAACGTAGCTCCAAATGCTTCAATTGAAGCCATGTATAATTGGTATCCTTCAATTGAAACTGACTTAGGTGAAGATTTAGACGCTAGCGGTGTAACACTAGGTGCTCACCTTAAGTTCTAATCTTGCATAAGTCACAATCAGATATACTCTCTGATAAGGCTATAAAAACGATCGCTGCGGCGGTCGTTTTTTTATGGGCTTAGCATTTGATTTTAAAAGGAATGTTTATAAAAATTATTTTTCTAGGGTTGGTGTTATAGCCTATACTCCAAGGTGTGTATTGCAAAAAGTAACAAGGAGCCTATCAAATACTGACACTGGCCAAACGCAACACCGACACTAGTAACGCAATATCTTGTTACTATTAGATTATGGATAACAAGGAAGAGGTTTATAGCTTCTGATAGACAAAACTCTCTTTTTGGTTATGACCTTCAAATAAATAGGAGAATAACAATGAAACTATTACAAAAGACTCTTCTTGCTTTAGCCGCTGGTTCAATGATGACTGTAGGTGCACAAGCTGCAGTTAACTATGGTATGACAGCACAGCCATACATCGGCGCCAAAATCGGTCAATATGATCTTGATAAAGCAGATGATGAAGCCATGTCTTACGGTATCTACGGTGGTGCTAAGTTCACGCCAAACATTGGTGTTGAAGCTGAGTACATGACCACTAGTGATGAAGATTTTGATTCAGCTAGAGAGTATTCTGCGGACGTATATGGTCTATATGGTACTTATGACTATACCTTCCCAGGCTCAGATATGTATGCTAAAGGTCGCTTAGGTGTGGCTAAGAACAAAGTAGACGTTGATGGTAGTGGTAGTAAGTCTGATACAGGTATCGCTGGTGGCTTAGGTCTAGGTTATAACGTAGCTCCTAATGCAGCAGTAGAGCTGGCCTATGACTGGTATCCAAAAGTAGACAACGTAGCTGGCAAAGGCGACTTAGATGCTTCAGGTATTACCTTAGGTGCCAACTTTAAGTTCTAATTAACTTTATTAGATAGAAGTTAAAGATAATAGTCTAATAATTATTATAAAAACGATCGCTTTGGCGATCGTTTTTTAGTGCACTTATCTATAAATAGGTGTCAATTGGCTATTAATTTTGCAGTAAAAGTGATTTCTAGTGAGTTTTAATATCTCTTCTAACTCTTTGTTTCTATTAGAAATATAATATTGCAAAAAGTAACAACTCGCCTATGATATGACTACATACGACTTGAAATATTTTGTTACTATTAATACATGGATAGCAAGGGAGGGTTTGAAAGCTTCTTAACCAAACTTTCCTTTCATCTTACTTATTTCAATAGGAGAAAAATAATGAAAACTTTACAAAAAACTCTATTAGCTTTAGCTGCTGGTTCACTAATGACTGTTGGCGCACAAGCTGCTGTATATAACGCTGCACAGCCATACGTTGGTGCTAAGATCGGTCAATATGATCTTGATAGTGCAGCTGACGAAGCTACTTCATACGGTATTTATGGTGGTGCTAAATTCACTCCAAACTTCGGTATGGAAGCTGAATACATGACCACTAGTGATGAAGATTATGACAACAACGCTGAGTATAGTGCTGACGTATATGGTCTATATGGTACTTATGACTACACGTTCCCAGGCTCACAAATGTATGCCAAAGGTCGTTTAGGTGTGGCTAAGAACAAAGTTGATTTCGAAAGAAAAAATGTTTTAGGCCGTAACGGTAGCGAATCTAAAACTTCAGTAGCAGGTGGTCTAGGTCTAGGTTATAACCTTGCTCCTAACGCTGCAGTAGAGCTGGCTTATGACTGGTACCCAGAAGTTAAAGTTGGTAATGACAAGAAAGACGCTAATGGTATCACTTTAGGCGCTAACTTTAAGTTCTAATTGAACCCAAGTTAAAGTCTTAGTGTAACTAAGACAATCCTAAGAAAACGACCGCTTCGGCGGTCGTTTTTTTGTGCGTATAAAAGGTATATACCTGACTTGGCACAGGTTATAGCTCTACGTGCATTGCTTAAAAGTGCTAAGATAAATAACAATAAAAACATTATTAAGGAAGAAGTTATGTTTGTATTTGAGCCATGGCATTGGCTAGTACTCGGAGGGATTCTGATTATTTCAGAGATGTTTTTGACCACCTTTGCCACTTTATGGTTTGGTATTGCAGCCGTTATAGTGGCCTTACTAAGCTGGTTAATGCCATTACCACAAGCGTTCCAGATAATTTTATGGTTAATCTTATCGCTAATGATGATGGCCATCTGGTTTAAGTTTGTAAAACCGTTGTCAGTTGATCGCACCAAAGCGGGGCTGGGTGGCAGTGTTATTATCGGTGAAAAGGGTATGATAACGGTTGAGCCTACCGCCGATAGAGTGGGTACAGTACGCTTTAGCGTGCCTATTGTTGGAGCTACTGAGTGGAAATGTCGTACTCGCGGCGAAGAGTTAGAGGTGGGACAAAGAGTGGTTGTCGTCGATGTCATTGGCAATGAGCTAATTGTTGTGCCTGCGCAGACTATGGCCCACATTAATCATAGATAATTGATAAAAATTGATACTATAAACAAAAATTTTAAATAAATTGCCCCATCAGTATTGGAAGATAAAGTAGGGGTGGTGATAACAGGGAGTAGAAATATGGGAAGTTTTAGCTTAGTAATGCTAGTAATAGTAGCGCTGGTGGTATTCACAGTCTTTAAAGGGGTCAGAATTGTACCTCAAGGTTACAAATGGATTGTGCAGCGCCTAGGTAAATATCATCAAACCTTAGAGCCGGGTTTAAACCTGATTATTCCCTATGTGGACGATGTCGCTTATAAGCTTACTACCAAAGACATCGTACTGGATATTCCCTCACAAGAGGTGATTACCCGCGATAACGTGGTCATCATCGCTAACGCTGTGGCCTACATCAGTATTGTACAGCCTGAAAAAGCAGTCTACGGTATCGAAGACTATGAGCATGGTATTCGTAATTTAGTGCAAACCTCACTACGCTCTATTATCGGTGAGATGGACTTAGACAGTGCTTTATCTAGTCGTGATCAGATTAAAGCGTTACTTAAACATGCGATCTCAGAAGATATTGCAGACTGGGGTATCACTCTAAAAACTGTTGAAATTCAAGATATTAACCCCTCAGACACCATGCAAACTGCCATGGAAGAACAAGCTGCTGCTGAACGTCAACGCCGTGCGACAGTAACTCGTGCTGATGGTCAAAAACAGGCGGCTATCTTAGAAGCAGACGGTCGTTTAGAGGCTTCTCGCCGTGATGCTGAGGCTCAAGTGGTCTTAGCAAAAGGTTCTGAAGAATCTATCCGTCTAATTACTCAAGCTATGGGAGAAGAAGAGATGCCTGTGGTTTACTTGCTAGGCGAGCAGTATATTAAAGCGATGCAGGAGCTGGCAGAGTCGGATAATGCCAAGACTGTGGTGTTGCCTGCAGATATTTTAGGCACCGTAAAGGGGTTGATGGGCAGTAAAATTAAGTCTTAATAGGGACTCTCTTAGCTTTGACACGTATTAAACTTGTGTCATGACCTAGCAAAACTTTACTCATTTAACCTTCTGGTTACTTATAGCCCTTTAGAGCGCCTTATTCATAAGGTTTGTTACTAAGGGGCTATTTTTTTATGCTGGGGTTCGGGCCACAATAGAGTCATTATATAAATAGATTTATTAAATATTTAAAAGAAAATTAGGAATTAAGATGCAAAATCGTATTGATAATAATAGGGAAAATAAAGACAAAGCTGAGTCTTTATCCACCCGTTTAAATCCTGTTACTCAAGGTGCTGCTCTGCCTTATGAAGTCTTAAATGAGCAATATCAAAATGCTGCTTACCCTGAGAGTAAGTTACAAATTCGTGGTGGTGGTTTTGGCTCTGACGCTGCCGCTCACCCCAGTAATCCTAATCAATTCTATGCCTTAACCGACCGAGGACCTAACTCAGATTTTAAAGGCAGCTTGGGAGAAGGAAAGCAGTTTTTGGTCCCCAATTACAGTCCAAAAATTGGCTTGTTTCAGGTAGAAGCCGATGGGCAAGTGACTAAAGTTAAAGAGATTGTCTTAAAGGATAATACAGGACAGCCAATTAGTGGCTTGCCCAACCCAAAGGCTTTTGGGGGCACCAATGAAATTCCGTATGATGTCAATGGCGAGCCGATGACGGAAGATCCCAGTAAGCCTTATGATCCTGAGACCAATCCAGTTAAAACTGATCTTAATGGCTTAGACCCAGAAGGACTGGCTGCTTTAGATGACGGCACCTTTTGGATAAGTGATGAGTATGGGCCACACTTAGTGCATTACGATGCACAAGGGGTAGAGATTGAGCGGATAAACCCGTTTAGTACCGATACCCGTAATACGGTGACAGTAGAGGGCAAAACTTTATTATTACCGGCAGAATTTGCCAAACGTCGTACCAACCGCGGTATGGAATCATTAACCATTACCCCAGACCAAACTACTTTAGTCGGACTTATGGAATCTTCCATGGACAATCCAGATAAGCAAGGTAGAAAGTCGACTCTAGCTCGACTGGTTACCGTGAATCTGGTGACTGGTAAGATTGCCCAATACCTATGTCGACTAGAGGCAGTAAACCACGTCAACTCAGCACTGGCCGCCATTAGTGAGCAGCAATTTTATGTGGCTGAGCATGACCGTGAGTTTCCTTGGCAGCAGCCTTCAGCCAAAAAGCTGATTTACAAAATAGACTTAGCCAAGGCCACTAATATTAATGATTTTGAGAGTGTTATTGAAAACGCTGAAAATGCTGATCTGTCTGCAACGCTAACTCAAGATGAGCAGTTGGGGCTGCTAATTAATGGTGTCACGCTTGAGCAGCTCATTGCCGAGGATGAGAAAAATTGGCAGCTACTGGCTAAGTTGGGCATTCATCCGGTCGAGAAAACTTTAGCGGTAGATGTGTTGGCCACTATCGACTATCCACACGACAAGCTTGAGGGTATCTGGTTGCGTCAAGATGGTAGTATCGGGCTGTTAAATGATGATGACTTTGCGATGAATGACTCAGACAAAGGAGTTGAGCATAAGTATCTGGATGCAGACAAGACGGTAGTTGATGGCAACAGACTGTATGTGGTTGTCCCTAATGTTTAAAATTTTAAAGCTCTGAGCTGGTCTGTAAGCCTCAGTTTCTAACCCTCTAGATCAAGGTTTTTTAACACAACTGGGACGTGACATAACACATTACTTATTTTTTGGACGGTCATTACCTAATAGAATATTTAGCTGATAGAATAGCTAGGTTGCTAAGAAAGCAACTATAGAAAAGGCATGGCAATAAAGGGAATTAAGACGCAAGTCATAAGTCGTGCTACATAAGAAATCCTGATTAAAATCAGATTAAAACCCCTATCTATTAAAACTATATTCAAAATAAAATAAGAGAGTAAGTTATGTCACAGCCAATATATACCATAGCGGATTATCTGTTTGACCGAGTAGCTGAAGCGGGCGCCAGCGAAATATTTGGAGTGCCAGGCGATTACAACCTATCTTTTTTAGATAATATTATTGCTTCCGATAAGCTACGCTGGGTCGGTAATACCAATGAGCTAAATGCGGGCTATGCTGCTGATGGATATGCCCGTGAACGCCGATTTGCGGCTATGGTGACCACCTTTGGGGTGGGTGAGCTGTCTGCTATTAATGCCACTGCGGGTTCGTATGCTGAGTATGCACCTGTGCTACACATCGTGGGCGCGCCCAATACTCAGCTTAGAGATGGCAAGCGTCGTCTGCACCACAGCTTAGGTGATGGGGTATTTAACCACTTTATTAAAATGGTTGAGCCGGTGAGTGTGGCTAGAGCGGAGATCACTGCCGAAAACGCCGCCTCTGAGATTGATAGAGTCATCCGTATGGTGCTAAAAAAGCAGCGCCCCGGCTACCTGCTGCTCTCACCTGATGTGGCTAAACTGCCTATTTATCGTCCTACCACCCAGCTCAAAGACAGTGAAGAAGACATCACCAGTCAAGACGCCTTAGCGGACTTCAAAAAAGAGTTAAGTAGTTATATCGAAGGCAAGGCCACCACGTTAATTGCCGACTTGATGGTGCATCGCTTGGGGCTGCAAAACCAGTTAAAAGCACTGATAGCCGATACCCAAATCCCTTTTGCTACTTTATCTTGGGGCAAAACTTTACTTGATGAGCACAGTGAACGTTGGGCGGGGGTTTATGTTGGTGAGCCTTCACAGCCAACCGTAAAAGATGCGGTCGAAAATGCGGAGTGTCTGATTAAGCTTGGGGTTAATTATACCGATACCACCACCTCTGGCTTTACTCAAAACATTGATAGCTCAAAAGCAGTGGATATTCATCAAGAGCGTGCCACAGTAGGGGATAAGATTTTTGCACCTATCGCTATGAAGGATGCTCTGCAAGCCTTACACGAGGTATTAACATCAGGTATCGAGGTGGTGGCCAAACCGCTTATCGCACCGGTGGACGTGCATCAGCAGCAAGGTGGTGATGATGAGGCGCTACTTCAAAAAGATTTATGGCACATTGTGGCTGACTGTTTAGATGGCAATAACTTGGTATTTGCTGAGCAGGGGACTGCCTACTTTGGTATGAGTGAAGTACGCTTACCAGAAGGCGTAACCTTCTATGGTCAACCGCTGTGGGGCTCAATCGGTTATACCTTACCGGCCAGTTTGGGTGCAGGTATCGCGTCACCTCATAAGCGCAGCGTGCTACTTATCGGCGACGGGTCAGCGTTACTGACCATTCAAGATTTGGCGGTCATGATTCGTGAAAAGCTTAACCCGGTCATCTTATTGATTAACAACGCCGGCTATACGGTAGAGCGCGCCATTCACGGCGAAGAAGAGCTGTATAACGACATTCCTATGTGTGATTGGCAGGTTATGCCTAAAGCCTTTGGTGCCACTGAAGACAACTGTTTAACTCTAAAAGCTAGTACCCCAGCTGAGTTAAGATCCGCACTGTCTCAGGGGCACGATGCCAAAGATAAGATGGTGTTTATCGAAGTGATCACCGGTGTAATGGATGTACCGCCTTTATTACAAGACGTGGCAGCGTCTTTAAAATAAGGGCTATGTCTTAATCACTGACTAAAAAAGCTCAGCATAAAAACTGAGAACAAAAAAAACCGACCTCTAAAAAGGGTCGGTTTTTTTATTTCAGCGGTCTGCTTATTCTCTAAGGTGCCGTTTGGATAAACTTAGCTTAAACCTAGATGGCTTCTTAGATAGTTAGATAACCTTGGAGAATCGGCCTTTTTCTTTACTGGCCAAATAAGTATCAAACACCATGGCCACGTTGCGAGCAAGCAGACGACCTTTAGGGAGAATACGAATACCAGCAGCATCCATATCAATCAGTCTGTCTTTTTGCATCTCGCCTAATTGCTGAATTTCATCGATAAAGTAAGTAATGGCATCAATACCAAACTTTTGATTTAAGTCTTTAAAGTCGATGTAATCATGGCACAGTAAGTTTGAGATGATATAGCCACGCAGTCGATCTTTGATGTTGGTTTTAATGTGTCGCACTGCTGGTAATTTACCGGCATCTACCATGGCTTCATACTCTTTTAAATCGGTGTGATTTTGTAGAATATGAGTAGAGGAGTTGCCTCTGTTGGCGTATAAGGTGCTGTTAATTTGACTGATAGAAGACACCCCAAAGCCCAATAGATCACAGTCACCTAAGATGGTGTAGCCTTGGAAGTTACGATGCAAAATGCCTTCACGCTGAGCAACTGCCATGCTGTCATCTGGCTTGGCAAAATGGTCGATGCCAATGTACTGATATCCCGCCTCATTTAAAGCGGCGATGGTGTCGCTAAACATCTCAAGCTTTTCAGCCGGAGTCGGTAAATCCTCATCTTTAATTTGACGCTGCGACTTAAAGCGATCGGGTAGATGTGCATAGTTAAAGATAGATAATCTATCGGGTGAGATATCAATAATAGTCTCTACAGTCTTCGCAAAAGTCTGCGGCGTTTGATGCGGTAGGCCGTAGATTAGGTCAATATTGGTAGACTTAAAGCCCAAGCGACGCGTCTCTTGCATCACACCGCGGATTAGCTCTTCAGACTGCACTCGGTTTACTGCAATTTGAACTTTATGATCTAAATCTTGTACCCCGAAGCTAACTCGGTTAAAGCCTAAATTGCGTAGCACACCTAGGGTAGTGTCGCGGATTTCTCGAGGGTCAATTTCAACAGAATAATCGCCCACCTCTGGGTGCTCGTCTGTAGTTTTATCTAATGATGCTGGTGCAAAGTCAAATTGCGTCTGTAAAAATTGCCAAAGCTCAGTCAGCTCTTCATCACTGAAAAAAGTCGGGGTGCCACCGCCCAAATGCAGCTGTTTTACGTAAGGTTTACCCCCAGAATCAGGTCGCTCTAGCAGGGCTCTTTTTTGTTTGACTTCATTTTTTAGATACTCTAGGTAGTCGCCGGCATCACTGTTCTTTTTGGTGATGATTTTATTACAAGCACAGTAATAGCAAAGGTGACGGCAAAATGGGATATGAAAATAAAGCGATATCGGCGCATTGGGGTCACGGCTGGTCAAAATATCTAATTCAGCCCCAGCTTCAATCGGCTTGAACTCAAGAGCAGTTGGGTAAGAGGTGTAGCGTGGCCCTGAACGATTGTATTTATGAATTAGAGCCTGATCATATTCTAACTGCGGCATCTCAGAGGTCGCGGCATCAAACTGTTTTTTGGCATAAGGATTTGCAGGAGAGAAATCCGGACGCTGAGTAGTGGGAGGAAGATTGGCTTGGTCTGTAAAAATGGCAGAATTAGTCATAACATTGGCCTTATCGGAGAGCCGATAAATAGAAGCGATGAGGTAAAGTTTAAATAGTGAGTCAATTATAACAAATTATACAAAGCTATCCTGAAACGTCCGGTTTTGCTATACCTCTGAAGTATAGTGAGCAGCTTATTGAGGCTTTTTTAGACCACCCCAGGTGACAAAAGCCACTCCCAGCGCAATTAGTAACGCTCCCAAAGCCAGTCCTTCTGGTGGCGGCTCCCCTTGCAAAAATATGGCAATCGGAACCGCAAAGACGGCAGCTGTTGAGCCCAGCAAGCTAAGCAAAACTGGACCTCCTGCTTTTTGGAGCACAAATAACAGCTGGAATTGAGCCGCAAAAATAAAAGCCTGCAACCCAATGAGGGCTATCGAAACTGTTAGAGCTAAGGGGTCCTGACTGGGGAGAGCCAGTGAGAAATTAGGTAATAAACTAAATACTCCCAGCTGGAGTGACGCAGCTACCAGCATACCGGGTGCCAAAGCGCTTGGTGAAGCGCCAGCAGGCCAACGTAGAGTGCGATACAGATTGCCTATGGCCAACAATACGGGCCCACAAAGGGCGACTAGAATCCAAAACGCACTGGCATTAGGCGTATTGAGTTTATTGGCAGCTAACACAGCAGCTCCGGCCAATGCGGCCAGCACCCCCAACGCCCGTATGGGGTCAAAGCGTTCCATTTTAAGCAGTAAGGCGCCCACATAAGTTAATAGCGGAGGCAGGGTAATTACCAGAGCCACAAAGCTGGCCCCGACTTGAGGAATGGCTGAGAAAAAAATGAGGTTTGAGCCGGCCACACTGACCAAAGCCGCCACTAAATAATATTCAATACTGGGCTTAGTAATAGGCGGCAGTTGGCGACGAAATACGGCGAGAGCCAGTAGTAGCAATGCTGCCCCTGTAATGGACCAAAACACAAAGGCTAAAGGCGTTAGCCCTACCGTGCCTGCATATTTGGCCATGTTGGTAGAGACCCCCAACAACGCTCCACCAGCTATTAAGCAAGTTAAAGCGATTACCACCTGTTTATTCACTTATACCTTCCTTATAACTTTGGCCTTAAGAGATCGTTGGTTAAAGAGTTATTTTAACCTTAAGAGGAGTGTTGATTTTAGCACTAATCCTCTGCTTGTTTTGATATTGTCGATGGGGCTTCTTTGTCGCTATAACTAGGGGTTGTTCCTATGACTTAACTTAGCTGGTTATTGGATATTAATCGTCAAAGGCTAATATGTAGGAATAAATTACGACTTAACTTTGCTAACTTTTAATAAATAATTTATTATTATTTAAATAATTCTAATAACTAAATTTTATATTAAGGTCGACAATGTCTTTTGCTCAAGTACATAACCGTTCAGTAGTCGGTCTGCATGCCCCAAAAGTTATGGTAGAAGTTCATTTGTCACAAGGGCTTCCGGCATTGACCATCGTCGGTTTACCCGAAGCGGCAGTTCGAGAGAGCAAAGACCGAGTTCGCTCAGCTTTAATTAATTCTAATTTTCAGTTTCCCAATCGCCGGCTAACGATTAATCTAGCCCCTGCGGACCTACCTAAAGAAGGGGCTCGTCTAGACTTACCCATTGCCATGGGTATTTTGGCAGCCAGTGGTCAAATAGAGCCTGAGTGGCTAGAAGGTTATGAGTTTATCGGGGAGTTGGCGTTAAATGGTGACTTGCGTTCAATTGCAGGCGGACTAGCGGTGGCCAGAGCGATAAAGTCTGATAGTAATGAGCTGCAAAAACAATCGAATAACCTTTCTGAAAATGAGCATAAAACCCGTAAGCTTATGGTGCCTGCAGGCAATGGGGTAGAGTCAAGCCGAGTCAAAGGCATCGAGGTGTATGCTGCCAATAACCTGATAGAGGTTTGTGAGCATCTACAAGTTGAAAGTAGGCTCAGTAGCCAAAGCAAAGCGACCAGTTCGGCGGACACTCACCAGGGATTACTAAAGGCAGTGAAGTCAAAATTACCAGTGGTCAATGCCAGTTATAAAGTGGATCTAGCGGATGTTAAGGGGCAACATCATGCCAGAAGAGCACTAGAAATAGCGGCAGCAGGGGGTCACTCCTTACTATTCACCGGTCCACCTGGATCGGGTAAAACCCTAATGGCTGCTAGGTTACCTACCATATTACCCGACCTCAATGACGAAGAAGCACTAGAGGTGGCCAGCACTTATTCAGTCGCCAATACCGAATATCAGTATGGGATTCGCCCTTTTCGAGAAATCCACCACACGATTTCAGCTGTGGCCTTGGTAGGAGGTGGGTCACGACCTAAACCTGGAGAGATAACATTGGCCAATAAGGGTGTTTTATTTTTGGATGAAATGCCAGAATTTGATCGTAAAGTATTAGAAGTGCTGCGTCAGCCGCTTGAATCAAAGCAAATCACTATAAGTCGGGCCAACCAACAAGCGACTTTTCCGGCTAACTTTCAGCTGGTGGCAGCGATGAATCCTTGTCCTTGTGGCTATCACGGTGACCCCTCTAATCGCTGTCATTGTCGACCAGAACAAATTCAACGTTATCAAGATAAAATCTCTGGACCTTTAATTGATCGAATAGATTTAAAGGTCAGTGTTCCAGCTTTGCCCATCAGTGACCTTCAAAACAATCAGCCTGGTGAACGCTCAAAGGCAGTAAGAGCAAGAGTAACTGAGGCGTATCATAGTCAACAAGCCAGACAAGGTAAGCCCAACTGTGAATTAAGTCCCAGTGAGTTAGATGAGCACATTAGACTAGGAGAGGGTGAAAAACAGCTATTGGCTATGGCACAAATCAAGCTGAATTTATCTGCTCGTGGTTATCACCGTCTACTACGAGTGGCTCGCACCATTGCTGATTTGGCCGGTAGTGGCGATATTAAAACGTCGCATTTAAGTGAGGCACTCAGCTATAGAGGCGGATAACTCCTTTATTGATTTAGGCGTACTTATGTATACGTCCTTTGACTACCCCAACTTTGTCTATCACAACTTTGTTTATCCTTATGAGTCGATAAGTTTGCTTCTCATAAAGATACCTGGCTCTGTAAGACAAGCATGGTCTTCAGAGTTACGTACAGATTCAGATACCCCGCTTTTTGGGTTATCAAACTGTAGGTGATAAAACAGATACTCTTCTTTTACCGAACCACCAGTCTTTATGGTTTCTCCAAACTTCACTCGTGTACCATCTAATATAAGCGCTTGTTCATCTGGTAGTAAAGAGACCTCGTAGGTAGGGTCAAACAGTGGGGTTAAAAGACGGGTTTTATTATTATAGACCTGCTCAAACCTCAAGCAGTTATCTTGCACCACATAGCGGCCTGTAACTACAGGATATATGCGCTGCATCAAAAGTGTGGGAGTAAAATAATAAAGTAATAAAGGGGCTGAAGTAGCACTTGGAAGTGGATTAGTATTGTCGTTATTAATGACTACTTTCTCTGTATTACTCGTATTGAAGTCAGTTACAGGCTTTGTATTATCAGTGACTGATACACTCTGACAGCCCATAATCATAAAGACCGCAGCTAAGCCAGCACTTAATTTAAGACTATTGTGAGTTCTATTATTCATTAATATTCAGCCTATTAAAAGTTAAACCATTAAGGCTTATTCACCTGTCCAAGAAGTAGGGTGCTATCGATTTGGTTGTCTTTAATTATAGAAATAAAAGGAGCGGCTGCTGTAAAGTTTTTATATTACAAAGTTAAGTTAACCCCAACTAGCCTTAATTTTTAAATAAAAAAAGCTTGCTCTTAACTGGGTTAAAAGCAAGAAAATGAAGTCAATAACGGGTTAAAAAGTCAGCTTATAACTCACTAAGTGGTTTATTTACCTAGCAAAAATTATAAAGCTGGGTCTACACCAGGAGGCGTGGTTGGGCGTAGCTGCGCCACATCTTCTGCTGTTACTTCTTCATCAAAGCCGTTCAGATCTTTTACGACATATTCAGTAACTGCAGCAATCTGCTCATCGTTCATCATGTGTCTAAACGAAGGCATACCACGTAAGCCATTGATTAAAATGTCAATAATATAGTATTTAGACTGCATTTTACTGTTATCGGCTAGAGGTGGATAGTATCCTGCACCATAAGCACCTTCCCCTTCATGCATATGACAGCCTGCACAAGAGTCGTGATATAGCTTTTTACCATCGGTAGAAACGTAAGCGTTCTCGTAGCCGAACTTCTCATTCCACTTATCTAAACTTGGGTCTTGATCAAACGCAGGTACAGCATCAATATCGACGATATGTCGGTTGGTTTCATTAAGCTCCGATTCGGTCATATAGACGCCACCCCAAGCGCCGCCATTTCGGCTGGCATAAGGATCGACTTCCTGCTGCGCTGGCGCTCCTGTGAAAGTGTCAGAAGTCTGCGCCAACGTTACCGTATCGTCGGATTGTGATGAGCACCCAGTTAGTAGCCCTAAAGTTGACCCAATAAGTATCATGCTCAGCGGGGTCAAGGAGGGGACTTTAAAATATTTCATATTAGCCTCTTTATGCTTTATGCCATGTCAGACAATCGTTTGGTGTCCGTATTAAGGTTACTAAGCTCTTTTAAAATAAAGCTGTGAGCGTTTTAATACGGACTCACTTAATGGGCGAAGGTATTACACCGATGATAGTGCATGTTGGTGTAGGCGTTTTGCTGAATCCAATCCAGACAAAATCGAACCTTCTTGCCATGCAGGAATATGTGAGCAGTGCTCACCCGCCAGAACAATACGATTATCAATGCTACACAATGTCTTATAGTGCTGATCACGGGTTTCTTTGGTCCATACCCCATAACAGCCCAGAGTCCAAGGCATACGGTGCCATACCATTGAAGTGCCTGAACGGAACTCTTTTAGATACTGAGGATGGATGTGTTTACCGTAAGCCAGAGCCACTTCGATACGCTCTTCTGGAGTAAGGGTGTTGAACTTATAAGAGGTTGGGCCATAGCCATAACCGCCTAATAGTACGCCGCTACCTTGTTTGAACATATTTTGTGAAGGGTAAGAGATTTGCTGGATAGGCATATCGGTATAAGTTACGCCACCATAAATCCACTCATCTTCTTCCCAGAAGCGGCGTTTAAATTCTAGACCCACTTTAAAAGAGGTCTCATAAGGAACAGCCGCCATAGCATCTGCCATTGGCTTAGAAACGTTAATCGGAATTTGGGTCAATACGGATAGAGGAATGGTACAGATACAATAATCAGCACGGGCAGTCTGAGTAGGGCCTGCTTCATTATTGCTGTCCACATAAGAGACGGTAACGCCGCTATCATCTTGACGAATCTCAGTTACTTTAGCGTTAAGCTTAATTAGGTCCTGACACTCACGAGTGAAGGCATCACCAATTTTACCCATACCGCCTACAGGCTGGAACATAGTAGGGCTATGGCTATAAGTGGTGTGCTGGGCATAAATATCTTGCCATACGCCAGACTTTAATAAGTCATCTAAAGGTAGAGGGGTAGAGGCCTGATCATTTGGCATAAGCCCACCGCCAGGATACACGGAGTAACCACGATACTTACTGGTAGTATGGCTGCGCTTATAAGTGTAGTCCTTGCTAAGTGCACCCCATCCTTTTAAGTTCTCAAGCAGCATCTCTTTGTCTTCACGAGTCACTTCTTTGTCCAAGCCACCAGTATTGACCGCTTTGGACAGCAACTCAGAAACATGACCACGAATATCGTGTTGAACATCACCTAGACGCTGAGGAACGCCTCCGAAGTGATTGGTACGGTGTAGATAAGCACGGTTGTTGGTCTGAATGAAAGGCTCTAGTGCCACGCCAAATTTTTTGCAGTAATGAAGAACGGCATAGTGATGGCTAGGAATACGCCAAGGACCTGGGTTGAAGTAGTTGCCTTCTTCGAAGTCACAGGTCACAACACCGCCACCAAGCTCGGTGAATTTGTCCCCGCCTTTTAGGTGAAGACTGCGACCACCGCCTCGGTTTTGATATTCTAAAACAGTAACTTTATAGCCCGCTTTTCTTAGTTCATAAGCAGCAGCTAGTCCGGCTAGACCCGCCCCTAATATGATGATACTTGATCCAGCTGGTGCTCCTGTGAGCTCCATCTGACTATTAAAAGAGGACTCTGAAGCGAAGCCTAAGGTAGTCATCGCTTGGTACATAGCCGCGCCACCGGCGGTCTTACCAATCATACTCAGTAGCTGCCGGCGTGTCGGTGATTTCAGGTTATCTATCATCATCTTATCCTTGTTACTTTATTCGCTTGGTGCACGATATACCAAGCGATTTATAGTAAGTTTTTTTATTAGTGTCATCTGTGTTCAACGGCGCTTTACTTTGCCTATCATTAATTTGTTATATGGCTAAAAAAGCGCTTTGTTGACAGTCACCTATGTTTATTACAATCACAGTGTTTGCTTAACGACGGCGAATGAACCAACGAATTAATAAGGCCAATACAATTAAGCCTGCAATAATACCTAAGGCGGCTAACCACCCTGCATTCTTAACGAGAAAAGGGGCTTGGGGTCCTGCCTTTATCTGTTTGGCCACATCGTCTGCGGTCACTTTGCTCTCAGGCATACCACCAAAGGTTGTGCGAACATAGTTAACGATATCTGCCATTTCTTCATTGGTTAAGTCATCTTTAAAGCCAGGCATTTGCGGGCGGGTGTTCATCACTTGATGAATACCATTGGCCACTACATTAATAACAGGCGCTGGATTGTCACGTCTTAAGCTGGTTAAGCCAACAATTGGCGCATAGCCTGCGTCAGGTTGACCATAGCCATTGATACCGTGACAGCTTGCACACTCAGCAAGGTATAAAGACTCAGACGGTGAAGAAGCATTGGCTTTGGCCTCTTTTAGGACATCCATCTGATCCAGTAGGTTAATGGCAATGTCATCGCTATGCTTTTTCGGTAAAGCGGCCACATTTACTGGCTGTACGGTGTCTTCTGTTGTCACTGCAGGCACAGCTTTTAGGTAGCTTGCGATGGCATTTAAATCTTTGTCATTTAAGTAGCGAGTACTGTTCATGACCACTTCGCTCATTGGGCCAGCAGCTAAGGCTTTTTGGTGCACGCCGCCATTGCGTAGGTAAGTAACAATCTCTTCTTGACTCCAGCTACCAATACCACTGGCATCATCAGGAGTGATGTTTGGCGCGTGCCATGAGCCTAGCATGGCACCTGACAAGTAGTTTTTCATGTCATAACCCATGGTCGCATTACGCGGGGTATGACAGGTGCCACAGTGGGCTAAATTATCTACCAGATATTGACCATACTTTTGAGTTTCGTCTAAGCCTTCACGGGCTTTCCAATCCGGGGTGTTAATTAAGTTCCAGCCCAGCATTAAGGCACGGATATTAAACGGGAAAGGTAAGTCAGTCTTGTAAGCCGGGGGCTCGTCAATGGCAGGTACAGTCTGAAAATAAGCAAAAAGTGCAGAGATGTCTTCATCCGTCATACCCTTATAATCTGGGTAGGGCATGGCTGGATAAAGCATATGGTTTGGTGCACGGCCTTTGGTCAAAGCGTTTTTGAAATCTTGTTCGGTATATTTACCGATACCATAGCGTACCGAGGGGGTAATGTTAGTGCCATAAATGGTACCCATTGGAGCATCAACAGCAACTCCGCCTGAGTAGTCCTCTTTGTGACAGCCCATACAGTCTGCCTGTCTAGCAATATAGGCACCACGATTGACCAACTCACTATTGGCTTCGCTATGGGTAGGCATAGCGACGGGCGCCGCATAGGCTGAACTTAAAGACAGACCCAATAAAGAGGCCGTCACTGCTTTACTGGCGAATGACAAGGCCGCTGGGCTTTTAAGGGTCGATTTATATAGTGATGATAAAGCAGATATAGGCTTCATAACTTCCTCATTTGGCTAGCAGGATACGCTGGCGTAATGGTTGGATAAAACAACAATACAGCACAATAAATAGCTAAGTCAGCTGTCGGTTATAGAGGTATGAGCAATATTATGGAGACGCAGGTATACAGGAGTAGCGACTCTTTAATCCCTTAAGTTCTCTAAAATCCTTGTAGACTTATTCTCAGATGGTGATTAATAAATCTAAGCCACTTAGTTTTGAGCTGTAAAAGCTGATGTATGATTCAATTAAAGTATGAATCGGGATAGTAAGTTAGATGGATTATTAATGTTAATTTATAGCCTAACTTACTATCTCACTCAGTTTTTTTGATTAAAATCTTTGTAAATCCTGCTAATTGAGCACAGACAATTAAATGCAGGCTAAATAAGTAAGAGGTAATTTAAATTTAAAGGTCAATTAATTATTGCTACCCTTAGAGGCCTCTAGTCCTTATATCAAGCAGGATTCAGCACTTTGTTGTCTGCAACCTTACTCAATTTTATCGACAATGTAAAACTTAACTACAACAGCTTAACAATTTATAAACGAATTTACTTTATCACCGGTCGCCGTAAAACCACCCACTTCAGGGCATAGGTATCTACACAAGTTTTCTAGCCGCCTCAGCAAAGTATTTTAGATCATCAGGGGAGTAGTGATTAACGAGCTCGTTAAATTTAAGCCATTGGAACAAA
>NZ_FUGD01000092.1 GCF_900162815.1 Psychrobacter pasteurii
TTGAACTTAAACGACAACTGGAATATAAATGCAAGCATGCAGGTTGTCAGTTTGAGATCGTAAATGAGAGTTACACTACCCAGACCTGCTCGTGCTGCCTTAAAATAAGTGACAGTAGTCCGAAAGGTAGAGCAGGCTTGCGAATAAGAGGATGGGCTTGTGCTAAGTGTGGCACATGGCATGATAGAGATATCAATGCCGCTAAGAACATCCTTGCGGTCGGGCTTGACCGTCTAGCTGTAGGAATCCCCTCGGTTTAGCGAGGGGAGGAGGTCAAACTTTTTCTTTACTTAAAGAGGAGTTAAGCATAAGTATGGATGATTTTAACTGTGCTGCTGCACCCAATTTAGCACAGTAGGCCACACCTCTTTGGCTGCGTGACTGCTCAAGAAGATACGGGTGTGGTTGTAATCCTCTAAGTTGCCATTGGCCACTGAGAACTCACGCAACTGGTTGTTTGAGTTTTTGAAGGCTTGTAGATATTTTAAGCAGCCGTTAGGCGGAGAAACAGAGTCTCCTTTGGCGCAAATGGCATAAATGGGAGTCGTTACTTTTGGCATCAGAGTGCGATAATCGAAAGGCTGTGGCGTGGTTAGGGTACCGGTTTTTTTTAGAAAACGACTATTGGATTGTAGGCGAGCCAATTGCAATAACTGTCGTCTTATGGGCGTAGGAGAATAGGCGGTAAAGTTCTGGTTTAAGTTCCAGTCTATCCACTGCGATAGTAGATAGTAACTTTCATTCATGGTGCCTAACTTAAGGTTTTTGCCTTTGACAATTCCTAATCGGCGAGTCACTGTTTTTAGCATCAATATTTTGGTATAGCTTAAGGGAGTAGTAGCAGCGGCAAAGGCCTGGCACGCAAACATACTGATGCTGTTTATGCTATTTGCATACTCAGGGTAGCGGGTTAAAAACATCGTCAAGCAGAGACCGCCACCGCTATGAGTAATGCAGTGCAAGTTATCAAGGCCTAATTCATTAAGTAAGTAGCTGAAAGTGGCCTTAACATCATAAAAAGCAATGTCTTCAAGATGATAGTTGTCTTTAGGATGGCTGCTACTGCCGTGACCTCGCCATTCCATGATAAAGCAGGAGTACCCTAGCTTGGCAAAATAGCTAGCAATACCTAGGCAGACAGTTTTGTCCGAAAAAGCGCCGTGAATAAACAGCAGGTTTTGGTTGTCTTTAGCTTTAGAGTTATTAGAGGTCTGCTGTGAATTATTTGCCGTTATTTCCCAAACTGCGACTTGCTGATGGTCTTCGGTTGTTACTAGCTTAAGAGTTTTATTTATCATCGCTAAGAGCCTTATATCCTTATAATGCCTGTTTACCTGTTCATAGGTAGCATAGGGATTTTTTGTCCGCAATCCTACATTTTAGCTTAGATTAGCTAGTCACTTTCTAGGTTTAGCTCTGGCAGTGGGGGTAAATCTTCTAGTTTCTCAAGACCAAAAGCATCCAAAAATTCAGGCGTGGTGTGCAGTAGAGCAGGACGACCTAACGTTTCGCGATAGCCTTTTTCCACAATCCAGCCCTTATCAAATAACTGTCTTAAAATATTACTAGATACAGTTACTCCGCGGACTTGCTCAATATCACTGCGGGTCACAGGCTGTTTATAGGCAATGACACTTAAGGTCTCAAGCAGAGCTTGGCTTAAATGCTCTAGTCGCTGCGGGAACACTTCCTGAATTAGGCTACTGTACTCGCTGCGTATTTGTAACCGATAGCCACTGGCAGATTCGCTTAAAGAAAGCACCCCTGTGGTGAGTCTTTGTTGCAGAACCACTAGAGCTGTCTCTAACTCTTGCTTAGATAAAGATAAGTACTTTCTAAGCTGACTATCAGTTAGAGGCGATTCAGAGGCATGTAATAACACTTCAACTCTACGGCTCAATAAGTCGTAGCGGTTAAAGGCATTTAGATCAGAGTCGTTGGTAGCATTAGGTATAGCGGCAGCTGGGTCATTAGGAAGTTTTGGCATGAAAGTTCGCTAGGTTTAAAAATAGATAGTGAGTGAGGGTAACTTATGTAGGTGTTAAGGGGTAGATTTTAAGTGATAAGTGCTAAGCAACCCAACGTAGCTTGAGGCTAGATAAACTGTAAGTATGAGGCTGTGACTCTTCAGGAGAGGAGTTGACAGTATTCTCTGGCTCATCAATAGTAGAGTTTTGCGCCTCTTCAATAGCAATCACATCGATAATTTGTCGCTTCATAAGCTCAAGTACGGCCACGAAGCTGACCACGACCCCAAGTCGTCCTTGATTTTCATCGAGTAGCTCAATAAAAGCCCCTTCGCCGCGCTCGCTAAGCTGACGGCTAATACTGGCAATTCGGTCAGATAAGGGGATGGGATCTACTTTGATATTGTGCATTTGATAGTCGGGCTTTAACTGCATTTTAAGCAAGCTTTCTACCAACATCTCTGCAGGGTAATTGGGTAGTTCCGCCGCCATAACTTCTGGGTCAGGCAGGCTAGCCATTGCTAAAAACACATCACGCTCAAGGCGTATTAAGTTATCAAGTCGGCGAGCAGCTTCTTTAATCTGGGCATAATCTTCTAGCCGTGCAATCAGCTCAGCCTTTGGATCGCGCTCATCTTCTAACTTCTCAGGCGCAGGGAGCAGCAGCTCTGTCTTGATAGCAATCAAGGTAGAGGCCATCAACAGATAGTCGCCAGCCAGCTCAAAATGGTCAGCATCTAGCTCATCGATATACGCCAAGTACTGCTCAGTAATGGGCAAAATGGCGGTATCCGTGATGTCAAAGTTGTTCTTTTTTACCAGATACAACAAGAAGTCGAGCGGACCTTCAAACTGCTCTAACCAAATAGCAAAAGCCTGAGGCGGAACATATAAATCCTCAGGCAGTGCTTGAACTGGCGTGGTATAGATTCTAATACTGGCATTAACACCAGCATCAGAATCTGCTTGGGTATAAGTAGCTGTGCTATCCAAAAGCTAATGCCCTTATTTTAGTTTGGCCAATGGCTTGATGCCAATAGCACGGCGGGTTTTATCCAGCTGCTTGCGGCTATGACGGCGCGCTTTTTCAGCACCCATCATCAGGATTTCTTCTAACTCTTTTGGATTGGCCATTAGCTCAAAGTAGCGCTCACGGAAGGGAGCAATCTCGCTGTTGATCTTCTCAAATAAAATCTGCTTGGCATCACCCCAAGCAATACCGGCTTCAAACTGTGAACGTAAGTCAGCAAGCTCGTCTGGTGTTGCGAAGGCTTTATAGATTTCAAAAATAACTGAGTCATCAGCGTCTTTAGGCTCTTCAGGGGCTTGCGAGTTGGTCACAATTTGCATAATCGCTTTGCGCAGCTGTTTTTCTGGGTCAACTTGAGGGTTATACTCACCAAATAGAGGAATGGTGTTGCCATAACTCTTACTCATTTTACGGCCATCAAGACCTGTTAACAGCGCTACGTTGTCATCAAATACTGCAGAAGGCTGAGTGAATAAGGGCTTGTACTTATGGTTAAAAGTACCAGCGATATCACGGGCCATCTCAACGTGTTGAATTTGGTCTCGACCGACAGGTACGTGGGTGGCATTAAACATTAAGATGTCGGCAGCCATTAATACTGGGTAACCAAACAGACCCATGGTGATACCGTGATCAGGATCGACATCGGCCTTTTCATTATTGGCATCTACCGCAGCTTTATAAGCATGGGCGCGGTTCATTAGGCCCTTAGCGCATGAGCAGTTTAAAATCCAAGCCAGCTCAGGAATTTCAGGCACATCAGATTGACGATAGAACACCACTTTTTCAGGATCTAAGCCACAAGCCAGCCAAGTTGCTGCAATGGCTTTGGTAGACTCATGAACCTGTTTGGGGTCTGAGCATTTGATAATACTGTGGTAGTCGGCCAAGAAGAAAAACGACTTGTCCTCTTCGTTGGTGCTATTTTGTGAAGACTGAATAGCAGGACGAATGGCGCCCACGTAGTTGCCTAAATGGGGAATACCTGTGGTGGTAACACCGGTAAGAGTACGTCTTGGCTGATTGGCTTCTGTTTGGTTTGGATGGGTCTCTGATGCGCTCATAAATCACTCAACTTTTAAAACAGGTTGTTGTAAAGGTTATTAGGATAACAAAATTTATTGTATCGGCTCAGTATAACAAATAATCACTGTTTTTTAGCCTTATAGTCACTAATAGGCCACAGTAACCGTCTGTTTTATTGGCTTTAACAGGGCAGTTATCAGTTATAAATAGAGGGGTATAGATAGATTGTCATTAATTTCTAACTTGTCTCTTGCTAATTACTTTAATGTATAACATAATTTTTGGGCTCGATTACTCAAGAATGAAGTACTGGACTGTCATTCAATAAACCCCAGGTTATAAGGATATAAGTGTTATGGGAATGTTCGACTACAAAAACTATTCAAGTGAAGAGTCTGCCAAGTTAATTGACGATGCCAGTCGTCTCTCAGCTTACACCAATGCCGTAAGTTTCTTTGGCTTTATACCAGGTGCAGACGCGTTAAACCTTGTCGGAAATTTAACTGGTGATTTATTCCCCAATGATACCAATGTAGGTATTCCAGACGGTTGGGCTCAGCTGAGCCCAAGTGATTTGGGCGTAAGTGAGTCTTTGGTAGATAGAGAAGGTTACTTTCAGATTGACAGCTTGTTTAGTGGTAAAACTGAGGGCGGGCCACAAGCGCTTATCTTCGGTCAATACGATGACGCTGGCAAGCTAGTTGGTATTAACCTCAATATCTCTGGTACCAATAATCTGGTTGATGTCCTAGATTACCTAGACTTTAATAGCCGCAAAGGTATTGCTTTATTAGAGCCGATTTTAGGGATAGTAAAAGACTTCGCTGTGGCCAACGGCTTAAGCGGTAGTGATGTGTTGATTAGTGGTTATAGTGCCGGTGCTGCCGTTACTAACATGATTGCCGCTGAGCGTGAAGTGTTGGCGGATGGCTTTTTTGAAGAGGCCGACTACATGGCTTTTGCTGTCCCCACCATCTATGACAACCCAGATGTTATTTTAAACTTTGGTTATGAAAATGATGTGGTGCACCGCATTACCGGTAGCGAGTCGAATATCTTAGATGCTATTAAGGCCGCCGATTTTGGTTTGGTTAACCCAGATAAGGACTTTAGCAGCTCAACTGACAACGTGGTGTTGTTTAACGATGTGTACGCTTCGCCTATTTGGGATGTCAGCCTATTTTCTTTATTAAATATTCCCACCGGTTGGTATGCCCACATTAATGGCATTACCACAGATGCCATTAGCCGCATTAGTAACTCCACTTTCTATGAGCATACCAAACAAGACAGCACGGTGATTGTGGCAGATTTAACTGCAGTAAGCCGAGCGACCACTTGGGTGCAAGATGATAAGTCACATACCTCAAGCCATTATGGCAGCTCAGCCTTTATTGTGGGCAGTGCTTATGATGATCTAATCGCTGGCGGTAGTAACTTTGATTATATCGATGCCGGTAAAGGCAATGACATTATCAAAGCTGGGGTTGGGGTTGACCATATTGATGGCAACGAAGGCCATGACCAAGTTCGTGTGGCAGGCAGAAGCAATGACTGGAATGTCTTTAAAATGGAGGACGATACCTTATTCTTCTTAGATAAAGAGGGCATTAACTTGGTTGAAGCTGATAACGTGGAAGCGGTTAGCTTTGAAAAAGAAATCGCCAGTCATTTGCACAATTACGACATTGGCAGTAACGGCTTAATTGATAACCGTCCGGTGATTAAATGGTTTAGTAAAGGCAAAAGCTATGGATCGCACACCGAAGGTAGTGACGGTGATGATAGCTTGACGGGTAATATCGTGTTTGGCCGTGAAGGGGATGATACTATCCACGGCACGAAGGGTAATAACACTCTGCATGGTGGCCAAGGTGATGACACCTTATACGGACTGGCGGGTAATGATAAGCTTTATGGTGCCGAAGGGGATGACCGTCTAGATGGTGGGGCAGGCAACGACTGGTTAATCGGCGGCATTGGTAATGATACCTTCGTCATCGGTAATAATGCCGGCTCTGATACCATTGTGGATTTTAATAATGATATCGGCTATAACGATGTTATTGAATTCTCATCCTCTTTATTCCAAAGCTTTACGGATTTAGCAGCCAATGCCATTCAAGCCAAAAATGATGTGCTGGTTACTCTTAACTCAACCGACTATTTGACTGTCCTTAACTCTACGGTAGATGATGTTCTAAACTCTTCAGTTATTATCTAATACCAATTCTAAAAAATAACACTCAAGTCGCACCACTCCCGCTGAGTGATAGACCTAATTAAGTTAGTCTCATTACACAATGCATTCCAAGCGTCACATGCCGCATCGACAATCGCATCATAACTCTCAAAACAGCGATTAGATAACCAATGCTGTTTAAGGTACTGCCACACCTGTTCAGCAGGGTTAAGTTCAGGTGAGTAGGGAGGCAATTTAAGCATGGTCACATTGTCTTGATCCAAACTTGGTTGGTGCCATAGCGCCCCATCCATGACCACCACGGCATGCCGA
>NZ_FUGD01000142.1 GCF_900162815.1 Psychrobacter pasteurii
AGCTTTACGCTCAATGTTCTTTTTCCAACGCTGAATTGTCGTTGTACTGATTTGATATTCTTCGGCAAGCTCTCGATAACTGTAACCTTCGTCAAGCTTGTCTAATATCATTTGTCTGTAGTCTTTTGAATATGCCATCTTATCAGTGTATCTTATTTATGGGGCTATGACTATAATGGCTTGATTATACATTCTGACCGAGGTAGCCAGTATTGCAGTCATCAATACCGCCAAATCATCGACAAACACGGTTTTCGTGGTTCTATGAGCCGTCGTGGCAACTGTTATGATAATGCACCGATTGAGAGCTTTTGGGGTCAGTTAAAGAATGAACTGGTTTATCACAAAGCCTACGAAACTCGAGAGGACGCCATTAAAGATGTAACTCGGTATATTGAGATTTTTTACAACCGTCAACGGATACAAAAAGGGTTAGGATTTAGATCACCTGCTCAAGTACTCCGAGACTTTTACCGTCAGGCTGCCTGATCAAATCTACCAAGTGTTTTACTCCGTATTTGACAGCAGGGGTCAGACCTCTTTAAAGAGACCTCATTAACAACTGCTAAAAAATCGTATAAAGCTGTGGTAATGCCTATCATAGCGCTAGGTTTTTCAGTTACTTTCTTAGTGTTAAACATCATTTCGATGCTAAGCCTAATCCTTTCTAATAACTCCAAAAGATTAAGTACTTGGTTCCAAACCATAGCGACAGGCGTATTTTTTGTATTACCGTTTGTATTATCGCCACCTACTCCTTTATCAATGCCGCCAAACGACTCGATGTTTTTTACAATCATCATTGAGTTTTTATATTTTTATCAGAATATTGTATGGTCAATACAGCAATTCATTGTTGGAATATTTTAGACTTGAGTATTTACCCAATAAGCCCCTACTCTACTCTTACCTTGCTCGATGACGCTTGACCATATATTTGCCAAGCAGTGGTAAGCAAAACGCCGGCAATTGAAACGCACCCAATAAAGGCAGGAACATGGCTCCCATAAACGGAACGGTAATGGTATAAGCCAGTAATACATTACGCCCACCACATACTATGGCTGCGACAATGGCATTTTCATAACCAAAACGACGATAGATAAAGTAAGCGCTGAAATAAAAGAACAATGCCAACACAGAGCTAAGTGCTAATAATGACAGCGCTTGCCATATATCCTGATCAAAGGTCTCACGAAACCCTGCCATAAGCCCTAGGGGAAATAAAAGCAGCAGTAAAATATTAAACTGTGCAACTTTTGGATAATAACGAGATAGAACATCAGGGGCAATGAAGCGACGTGCGGCAACGGCTAAAACCATTGGCATAATTATATATATCACCAAACGTTTGATATAAGTCGCCAGATCTAAATGGGCGTTTTTATCACCCAACAGCCACAATACACCCAATAAAGTACAAGGCATAACCAGCGTCGCAGCGATTGTCTTTGCCATGGCCAGCTGCGCATCAAACCCTACCGCATTAACCAGCGCCCCACTCCCAAACAAAGGCGCTGTGGCACCAAGCCCCGCAATTGCCAGTAATAAATCACCACGCACACCAAGGGCATAACTGATTAACACTAAAGCCAGGCTCATGCCCGCACTTTGCAACACTGCAAAGCCCCACACATACTTTGTCACGATACGCTTTAATAGTGCATATTGATCAATACCCAGTAAAGTAAAAAACATCAAGAAGAACAGTACTTCGGGTAAATACGCCAATACGGCATTGGATAAGTCTGGAAAAACAAAGCCCACAACTGCGCAAAGTGGCATGATTAAGGTGCTATGACGCGCAATAAAACGAAGCATGGCCTTTCCTAAAACTTATTTTGATCAACGCTTATTTAGCCTAATAGCTATGTCTTGAGAAGCAAAACAGCCATAGCGTCTAAATAACCCTTATTTTTCAAACGCTATGTTATACCGTTATTCTTAATGAGTTGCAAATATTATAGTACCCACTAGTCTATTTAAGGGTTAAACGGGATAGGTTTTGCCTAGATTCTTACTTTTAGATAAAAATTGAAAAATATATTTGACACATAGGAAATTATGTATATAATACGCATCTACATTCAGAGGACATAGTGATGAAGCTAAGTTCTTTAATGTAGAGCAAAAGAGTAAGCTTATAGAATTTTTGGTATATGAAAATTCTCTTGCACTCGGATGAAGCAGTGCTTCATTTATTCCTCGCTCAGGGTGATTAGCTCAGTTGGTAGAGCGTCTGCCTTACACGCAGAATGTCGGCAGTTCGAGCCTGTCATCACCCACCACTATTTTTAGAAAGTGGTTAAATATTCTAAAGCGACCTAAGCAGCGGTAGTTCAGTTGGTTAGAATACCGGCCTGTCACGCCGGGGGTCGCGGGTTCGAGTCCCGTCCGCTGCGCCATATTTTAAAACTTAGTTTTAGAACAAAGTTTCAACCTCAAGTATTTAATGCTTGAGGTTTTTTTGTGTCCTTTGTGTCCTCTGGTTTCATTCTTACCTATTCTCACCCCTTTATTTATATAGCCTCATCGCATTTATAGAACTTCAGATAAACCCTTCCCCCTTTTAACTTAGTAAGCACTAGCTTGTACCTAGTTTAGAGAGTTGTTATTAAATAATTCTAATTATTAGTTAAGATAATCTACGGTGACCAATTGCATTGTGACCAAATGGTGACCATTTTGTGACCCTCTCAATGTAAAGGAGCAGATGGAATGAATGGTTGATTACTGTCTTGTAATAAGTTATTCGAACAGCTCTATAAACAATAAAAAGAGCTCTTATAAAAAGAGCCCTTAGTTAATTATTGACCAATAAGTAGGATTTAATCATCTACGAGTTTTGGATAGTGAATCCACTCAGTCCCATTTTATTGACATGATTGACGAAGCTCTCGATATTACCAACTGCCCACTGGTTGCAAGTCGCCACTTTACCATCAGCAACTTTTACCAATTCATTTGGCTTAATGTAATAGCGCTTATGGCCTGTTCTCTTATAAATCTGCTCAGCATTTTCTTTGGAGGTAATCACACCTAAACTACCTTGTATCTCTGCTGGGAAAGCATCTTCTAATTCCGAGAAAGTTATACCTGGATTCTCTTTTACATATGCCTTAATGACTTGGTTAACCAGTCGACCCTTATTATATGATCCGCCTTGGAAAGCAAACTTAGAGAAATCTTTCTTAGCTTTGGTTGTTTCGACCGCATCTCCGACAGAGGTCACAGAAGATAGCTCTAACCCCTGTCTGAGTGTGTCTTCTAAGCTGACCTTCTGCTCCTTACAAAACTCTTCAATACGCTCAAACAGCCTAACAATGGCAGCATATCGAGCTTGTAAGAAGAAGTCTTTTCTACAGAGCTTGAACAGAATCTGCTTCCAGTCTTCCTCTTCACCCTGTAAATCTAGATCATCTTCTTTATCAAACAGTTGATACTCAACTTCAAGCTCATTATCCCAGCCGACAAAGTTAGGATAATGAGCTAAGACATTATAGATTTGCGGATATGAAATTTGGACAGAGAGTAGGAAGAAGTTTATTATTTCAGCCACTTCGTCTTGCTGGGTACCGACATCATTAATGCATTTAACCAGTGAGATGGCATTCATCAATCGTTTAATAGCACGTGGGTTCTTACCCACTGTGAGTAAACCAATCTCCTCGATAAGTATGGTCTGTGCTTCAGACACGTTGTCATTGATAAGCCTTAGCTGCTTCAAATTATCGATTAAGAAGCTTTGAACTTCATAGTTATTGACAGGCATAGAAAATGGAAGCTGAATGATCTTTTCAAAGAACGATCTAAACTCACGCTCATTCTCCATCGTCTTTTTACCAAACTTAGGCTCCAAGCCTTTAACTACAACATCATAGTCAATTGCTAATAAGAAAATACAATTGTCTAAGTCAAATAAGTTCTTTAATAACTCTAAAATTTGAACGGCAACAGGCGGGTTAATACGATCTAGGTCATCAATAAAGAAGATAAAGCCCTTTTGAGGATTTTGTGCAATAAAGTGATTAATCGTACTCTGAAGCTCGTCACGCAATTGACGAACACCGGTCTCACTTTGTTCCGTCTCAAACATAGAATCAACGACATCACCCGCACCACTACCAATCGTCATGTTTGCTGATGTCTTAAGAGCTACCTTACTAACTCTTGTGATAAATGACTTTGCCTTTTTCTTTAGCTGCGCTGCATCATCGCTATTTTCTTGCTCAATAACTTCAATAACCTGGTTGATAATCGCGGTAATAATATTGGTAAGTGTTGAGCTGGCATCCATCATCAGCCCGTACTCCCAGGTATTAATCCATACCCCGTAGTAACCTTCGCTATCTGTACAAAGCTCTTGCCTTAAAAAGTTCATTAAAGTAGTTTTGCCACTTCCCCACTCACCCTGAATGGCTACTGTCAGAGGTGTTTGAGCACTCATCAAGAACCGTTTTAACCCCTCTTTATATTTATCAATACCTAGTAAGTCTCTGTCTACTCTGGGTGTGTCTGTCAGGTTGCTGAAAGTGCTCATTAAAAATCTCCTAACTATAAATCATTCATCATTATTTAATAATATTCCTCAAGTATTACAAATAATCTACCACTAAAGATACTGCTATGCCTTATCACTGGCACACAATATCAATCTGTAGATTATGAACTTAAACTACCCGAATGCCTTTTTATTTTCAAATATATTTTTAACCAATATTTAAATAACTGGTTAAATTATTAGTATTTCCTTAGACACATTAGCCTTTAAATGACTATAATTAATTAAGAATGGCTTATAACTAAGAACACAATAGATAGAGGATTCTAATCATGGCAGATAACAATGAAGCATGGATGCGAGAAATTTGGGATTGGGCAGATGCACACGTATTAAGTGAGGAGCAAGTTCCGCGTAATGCAGATGGGCTGCTTGAACTACAAGAGCTCAACACCAGCGGACGTCGATTAAACAAACTGCCAAAAGAGATTGCGAACTTAACTCAATTAACATCACTAAATCTTGGTTTTGCTAATCTTAAGTCGCTGCCTGCGTTTATCTCAAAACTAACTAACTTAGAGTCACTGAACCTATCTAACAATAACCTAAAAAGCTTACCAAAGAGCATTGATAAACTGACTCAGCTAAAGTCACTAAATATTAGTAGCAACCCCTCTTTTGGTGAGCTACCAGAAAATCTTGGCGTTCTCGCAGGGTTAGAGCATTTAGACCTATCGAAGAACCGCAGCGTAAAAGAGATTCCGGCCTCTATCACTGACCTGTCTTACTTAAAATCGTTAAACTTATCAGATATGTCATTGCAGTCTGTTCCAGATAGCATAGGAGACCTTAGTTCTCTTGAGTCTCTGAAGCTCGGCGGTAATCGACTCAAAAACCTGCCTAGTACTCTACAAAATCTGACTCAGCTTAAAGAGCTAGATCTAAAGTTTATGTTCTTAGGCAATCTCCCCCAAGAGCTATCAAGCCTGCAAAATTTAGAGTCACTGAATGTTAGTGGAAACAGCCTTGACGAGCTGCCAGAATTCATCTGTACGCTTAGTAATCTGCAAGTCTTAGATATCAGTCTTAACGACATTGCTCAGCTCCCAGAGGGCATTGGTAGCCTATCTAAATTAACAACGCTACTTACCAACTCTAACTCACTGATAGCCTTACCTGAATCAATAGGTAATTTGGCCCAGTTAGAAGAGCTTAGTATTTATGAAAGTCAGCTAGATGCCCTTCCTGATTCAATTGGCTCGTTAACCAAATTAAAGAAGCTCTATGCATGGGAGAACAATTTTAAATCAGTACCTGACACTTTGTTTAAGCTAAACAACTTACAAGCGCTCAATATCTCACACAACCAAATAACAGAGTTACCTGATGCTATCGCTTCCTTGCAGAGCCTTGAGGAATTGATGTGCGCTGATAATAAACTAACTTCCCTGCCAGAAACAGTTGGCGAATTAAACAAACTCAAAACCATTCATATTTACGACAACCCTATCAGTTCACTACCAAATTCACTGACCAGTATCCTTGAGTTTGAAGACCTTTGGATCATTGATGACTTTTCCATCAAGCTGCCGACAAGTATCGAAGATATATTAAAACAGCTTGGTGATGAGGTTGTTCGCGGCTTAGAAGATATAGAATTCGAAGAGCAGACAGCTGAAGAAAACACTTCTGGTTCAATCAGTGCATCCGCATCAGCGTTACGTATTTCAGGTTATGGTGTTGAGATGTTTGCAGGCGAAGTCAATTTTGCCAGTTACACATACTTCAAAGAAAACGACATCGATCTTGAGGAATATTACAATGATGTGGAAGCGTCAGATAATAGCTTAGAGATTCCAGATGAGTATAACTTTGGCGCTAACGGCTTAACTGAGGTTGATGACATATGGCACACCAATGGCGCTTATTTATCTGAGGACAATACAATCGAAGTTTTAGACGATTCTGGTGATATTATTTGGCAATCGTACTGCGATCAAGAGTCATTGGAAAGCGCAGGAATTACTTTGATAGCGACGTCGAACTATGATGACATAGTTGACGAATTACAGCCTGAACAGGCCATGTTTATTGGTAGGCTGTTTCAAGATGGTACTGTTTTTGAGACATCAATTAATGACACTGATGCATTCGACCCCTTTAATCTAGTGATTTACTATTTTGAAGATGAAAGTGGCTGGATCATCAGCTCTATTGAATATGATGGCGAAGCGCTAGATAACGAAAACAGTGTCTCACAAACTTCAGGTTCTGAATTTATCTGGGAAGCCCGTTAGATCTCTATGAAATAAAATGAAAGCTGCTACTTCTAATTAGGAGACTTTCATATCAAAATATGCCAAGCTTCAAAATCAACATATTTATTACTTTTATATCTTACGACAATAAGTGTCGTAAATACATGACTATGACTATCGCTAATACCTTTTATTGCATAAAATTAACTCGTTAATAAGTAGATTAGTTTTCACTACTTAATACCCAATGTCCAACGTAACTTAGTGGTTCTAATCTGTCACGCCGGGGGTCGCGGGTTCGAGTCCCGTCCGCTGCGCCATATTTTAAAACTTAGTTTTAGAACAAAGTTTCAACCTCAAGTATTTAATGCTTGAGGTTTTTTTGTGTCTATTGGTTTTACAGTCTTAGTATTAACCTACCGCAAGAAAACAGCCACTACCTAATTCACAGCTATCTCTTAAGCTCACTATATATTACAATCGTCAGATAACACGGATTGCCACCAACACTTAGCCTAACCCCTCTTGCCTAGAGCTTGATGAGTGCTTGGTAATTTAAAGGAATGACAAGTTGACTCAATACACCGCAAAATCAGCGTACCCCATACTCAATAACACTTGGATTGGCATAGCTCAGGTCATACTGGCCGCCATCTGCTGGGGTACATTAGGTATCTTTTCGACCTATCTAAATCGATTCGGCTTTACAGGTTGGCAACTGACCATACTTCGAGTGGCCACCTCTGGAGTGGTCTTGATGGCACTGCTGCCTTTTTTATGGCGATATCTTAAAGCTTTAACCTTAAGACAGTGGACAGCTTTGGCCATACAGTCTTTAATCGGCGTGCTGGGCATGTCGGTTTTTTACTTCATGGCTGTTGTAAATTTAGGCGCTGGCCCAGCGGTAGCACTACTCTACACCGCTCCCGTATTTAGCTTAGGATTCTCAGCGTTGCTGTTAAATGAGCACATTACCAAACAAGCGGGAATGCTCGCCTTACTAGCTGTGATCGGCGTTGGCCTAACTATGCTTGGTGAAGAAGCCAAACTTAATTGGGGGATATTGGCCGGATTAATGTCAGGGGTGTGTTATTCGTTATACGGTGTCCTGGGGAAACGAGCCATGGGCGATACCCACCCTGCCCCCCTAGTGTTCTTTACCTCAGTATCCTTTAGTGCAGCGGTACTGATGTTTATGCCGACCACTTATGAGACTTATTATAAATTAGCCGCTCTACCCTTGCCTACTTGGGGCTATGTCGTCGGACTATCGATGATTGGAACCATAATTCCATTTGCTCTTTATATGAAAGCTTTAGAGAAGCTTCCTGCCACCCGTGCTTCAGTTTTTACCACCTTTGAGCCTTTAACAGCGATCCTACTGGCGGCTGTTTTATTAAATCAATCATTGGCTCCCATTCAGTATCTGGGCATAACTTTTATCTTGATTGCTTCTATTTTAAATAGCTTACTTAAGTCTCAGACCAATGAAGCTTCTACTTAACTTGTACGATTATATTGTTACCGATATGTAACCAGAATTTGACATACTTTAAGGGTTTGTTAGGATAATCGGCCTATTTTTTTGCCAAATAGTAAGGTACTCCCCAATGTCTAGACCAAATTATCATAAAATTAAGATAGAATTGGGTTGATAAAACGATTTATTATCCGAACTATTGTTAGCCAGATA
>NZ_FUGD01000091.1 GCF_900162815.1 Psychrobacter pasteurii
AGACTTAATTCATAAATTCACCACCAAGCTTGTTAAAGATAACAGCTTAATTGTGGTAGGTGATGTTAAATCACGCTCATTTACAACTAAAAAAACCAAGCTCGCTAAATCGACATACGATGCAGGTTGGTTTGAACTTAAACGACAACTGGAATACAAATGCAAGCATGCAGGTTGTCGTTTTGAGATCGTAAATGAGAGTTACACTACCCAGACCTGCTCGTGCTGCCACAAAATAAGTGACAGTAGCCCGAGAGGTAGAGCAGGTTTGCGAATAAGAGGATGGGCTTGTGCTGAGTGTGGCACATGGCATGATAGAGATATCAATGCTGCTAAGAACATCCTTGCGGTCGGGCTTGACCGTCTAGCTGTAGGAATCCCCTCGGTTTAGCGAGGGGAGGAAGTCAATCGACGATACCAGCAATCCAAGTAAAATTACCGTTGGCTTAACCATGGCCGTTAAAGCTTTAGAGAAAGGCCATTCAGCAAGTGTCATCTTATTTATAGATGCCGTTAAACTTGCCAAGCCCAATGCACTAGACAGTGTAGATATTGGAGCACCCTTTAAGCCTGCAAAAGACTTGCTAGAGAAGTTTATTGAACAAGGCGGAAACGTCTTAGTATGCGGCGCTTGCATGGAGCATAACGGCATCAAAGAATCAGAGATTGATCCCCGTTTTGAGGTTATTAATGGCGATGATGTGGTTGATTTAATGATGGGCGCTAAAGGCTCGCTTCAACTGTCTTAATCGATAATAAATACAGTAAGTTTTATCCTATAAGAAGGGCTAAATTTTAAAGATTTAGCCCTTTTTTTTGTTTTCTAAATCTCGCCACAACAGCCAAAGCCTCATATCCAGCTCTACTTGATGATATTCAGGCTGCATATGACAGCACAACTGATAAAAGGCTTTGTTGTGATCGCTTTGCTTAAAGTGTGCCAGCTCATGCACCACTATCATTTGCAAAAAGGCTAGCGGTGCCTCTTTAAAGACACTGGCTACGGTAATGCTATTGTGCGATTTAAGCTTACTGCCCTGCACCCTCGACTGATGGGTATGAATACCGAGTGCATTTTTTAGCACACTCAGCTTACTGTTATAACTCACCTGCGATAAGGTGCCGACATTGCGCATATAAAGATTTTTTAGCTCAGTAACATACTGATATAGCGCCTTATCACTTTGGATTTCGTGGCGATCAGGATATTTCTGCTGTAGATAATCGCCAAGCTTATCTTGGGCTATCAAAGCTCTCACTTGGCTTTGTAGCTGTTCAGGGTAATGCGAGATGTATTTTAACGGAGTCACCGGCGGCTCTCTTCCTATTGAGTTATAACAAGGGTTATGAATTTTGATTAATTGTTTTAGATGTAATTTTAAAAAAGGAAATCATTTAATAAGTAATAATTAATTTACTTCATTCCATGGTTATTATAAATTAACAATAAATAATAGGCAGTTAACAAACACACCACACTGCCACGCCTTGAATTTTATAGTATTAGATGTCAAATACAAGGCATATCAGACATCAGGAGAAAAACAATGACTAGCCCTATTAAAAATGATGTGACCCTTACTCAACCTCGTCAAGTTGAACAGCTTTATGCTGGTGTAGACACCCAAGATGGGGCAGGCGTTAAATTAACTCGCGTGCTAACTCATCAATTGCAGCACCGTCTTGACCCTTACTTGATGCTAGACAACTTTAAAAGTGATGATCCCGATGATTATATCGCCGGCTTCCCAAACCACCCTCACCGTGGCTTTGAGACCGTAACTTATATGATCACTGGTCGTATGCGTCACAAAGACAGCGCCGGTAACGAAGGCTTACTTGATAATGGCGGCGTGCAGTGGATGACTGCGGCTAAAGGTGTGATTCACTCTGAGCTGCCTGAGCAAGAAGATGGCGAGATGGAAGGTTTTCAGCTTTGGTTGAACCTACCGGCCAAAGATAAAATGAATGATCCTTGGTATAAAGACTTCCAGGATGCTGACTTACCGAAGTTTGTGACCGAAAACGGCACTCAAGTGACAGTAATTGCCGGTGAATCTAACGGTGTAGAAGGTGCGGTAACTCGTGAAATGACTGAGCCAACCTACCTTGATATTCATCTGCCCGCAGGTGCCAGCTTTAGCCACAAGATTCCAGCCAACCACAACGCATTTGTGTTTGTCTACCGCGGTAGCGCCAGCATTGAAGGCAAACAAGTGCCTGTCAAAAACATGGCCATCTTAAAGAATGACCCAAATGCTGACGGCATTATCCTTGAAGCCGGAAGCGAAGACACCAAAGTTATCTTGGTCACTGGTCGCCCGTTAAATGAGCCTATCGTTCAATATGGCCCATTTGTAATGAACTCACAGCAAGAGATTATCCAAGCAGTGACTGACTTCCAAGAAGGTCGCTTTGGAGAAGGTGCTCAGTAACCCATAGAGAATTACTGATTTACTAAGAAGCTGGTCAAATAAATTTGGCCAGCTTTTTTGTTATTTGCTGTTAGCTCATTTAAGATAATTAGCCTTTTACCCACTCAATTTATTACCAAATCCCGTTAAATTCAAAAAAAGTTAAAAAAATAGCATTATTTTTCATTATAGGGCTTTTCAGACCACTCATTTTGACATATAATGCCGCCACATCTTATGGGATGGCAGGTATAAAACGCTGTTTTTGCTGTAAAAAGCCTCTTTTTTGAAATAATTTTAAAATAATTGAAAAAAAGTGTTGACAAGAGTTAATTACTTGCATACAATACGCCCACTCTTAGAGAGGGGCTATAGCTCAGTTGGTAGAGCACTTGCATGGCATGCAAGGGGTCAACGGTTCGACTCCGTTTAGCTCCACCAAATTTAAGATTAGTTGATAATCAGCATATACCTAGTATATAATGACCATTCAGCGGCACCAACGTAAGCACCTAGGCAACGCTTTAATTAGCACCTTACGTTGTAAAACTATTTCATGTTTACATGATCTTGTGTCCCGTTCGTCTAGAGGCCTAGGACCCCGCCCTTTCACGGCGGTAACAGGGGTTCGAATCCCCTACGGGATACCACCTATTCGAGCTTATCCTTAGGGTTATTATTTACTAAGAGATAAGCACTAAACCTCCAATCAGAGCGATTGGAGGTTTTTTTATGCCTGTTATATTCATATTTGCCTTATTAGAGCTTTATCTTCTACAAATATAGCCAATAAAAAAGCGACGCTCGTGTTTTTCAGTGCGTCGCTCTTTGGTTTTGAGGGCTATGGAATCAAAGTTAAAAACTAACGGTTAACTTTAGTCCAGACGTAGACCGATAATTGCTGGGATACCCTGGCGAATGACCTCAATGGTTACCACGCCTTCCTCTGGAAGCTGACGCAGGGCTTTTTGGAAGTCCTCAATACTGCTAATCGACTTCTGATGTAAGTTGGTAATCACATCTCCAGGCTTTATACCAGCACGAGCGGCAAGCCCGGTTGGATCAACCTCTGTGACCAATACCCCTTCTCCGCCTAACTGAGCCAAGCTTTCACGAGGTAAGGCCTGTATACGTAGTCCCAGGCGAATCTGACTGTTATTGGATTTGGTTACCACAGTATCGGGAGCCACTTCATCAGGGGCTGCTGATAATTTGCCTCTGACATTAAGCTGCTTGCCTTTGCGTAATACCACAGCATTAAAGGCATCGCCTGGCTTACTGCGGTTAATAATATTCAGTAGGTCAGAGGATTCTAAAATCATCTTACCGTTATATTGGGTGATGATATCTCCTGCTTGTAATCCTGCCGCAGCTGCCGGAGACTTCGGAGTGACTTTAATCAATAACGCCCCTTGCGGCTTACTTAGACCGTACGCTTCTGCTAAGTTACGGTCAATATCTTGCGGGAAGATACCCATATAAGCACGAGAGACGCTACCTGTTTGTTTTAGCTGCTGGTAAATATCCAAGGCTTCATTAATAGGAATAGAGAAAGACAATCCCATATAACCGCCGGTACCACTAAAGATACGCGAGTTAATACCAATCACTTGACCATTGCGATTAAATAGAGGACCGCCAGAGTTACCAGGGTTTAGCGCCACATCCGACTGGATAAAGGGCACACTGATATCACGCGAGAAATTACGAGATTTGGCACTGACAATACCGGCAGAGGCTGAGTAGTCAAAACCAAAAGGAGAACCAATAGCCAGTACCGGCTCACCCACTCTTACCCCATTTGAGTCCCCTGTGGGCAAAGCAGGATAAGACTTACCCGGCATGGCTTTGACTTTTAATACCGCCACATCCGAGCGCTCATCACTACCCACTAAAGTTGCGTCTAATTCAGTGCGGTCATTTAGAGTGACTGTGATTTTATCTGCACCAGCAATCACGTGATGGTTGGTTAGCAGATACCCATCTGAACTCACAAAAAAACCAGTCCCATAGTTATATTCAATGGCTGGGGTTTGAGCCCCTGGAATACGAATTCTGTCCCCGAAGAACTGACGCAATAGCTCAACGGTTTGAGCCTTAGCCAACTCCTCTTCACTCACCTTAGTGACCACGTTAACTCGCGCCACACCTGGGGTGACTTGTTCTACCAGGTCTGAGAAGTCAGAGGCAACCACAGCTGCTTGGGCCACTGAAGGCGTCGCTGCTGTCGCTACCAAAGCCCCTGCGGTTAAGGCAGAGCTAACCGCTAACACTGAGCTGGCACTAACAGCTTTTAGTGCTTGCTGAACTTTGGTTAACTTCTGGCTAATAGAAGGCGGGTTTAAGGCATTAACTGCCCTATCTTGTCTTTTGGAAATGACTTCTTCAGTAGTACGAGGATTGTCTGTCTGTGAGGCACTGTTCATTATTGTAATTCTCCTGGAGGGTCTGTATTAAACAATAGGTTGACCTCAGTCCGTTCATGGGCCATACCAACACTAATGCCAACCTTACAGCCACAGCCGTTAATTATAATCACTAATAAATAATCACTAATAAAAATCTGTAGTCATGATAAGGCGTTTTTATGGGATACGCTAGGAACTTATAGCACAAGTACGCATCGCTCGAATTGCAATTGCTTTTTAATTTGGTAACTAAGTCCAAAAATTACAGCATCTTTGGACGATTGTATCCCATCTGTTACTTTGTTTCGTGATATCATAAATTTACTTTACCCTAGTTTCTTTTACTCAGGGTGTCAACAGTCCCCCAATAGATGGCTTATTGTCTGCCACTCTTATTTGGTTTAGGACTATCAAAACAATAGCGCTCATAGAGGTTGGCTGCTATAAATAATGGCTTAATTTAAGCCCATCAGTTTATGGCAAGCCCTGCATTAGCAAAGTCTAGTAATAAACTACTAGGCTTTTTTACAGTGTCTATTTACCTTTCCCTATTTACTATTATTTATACCCGCAGGATTTAGTGAATGCTGACTGCGTAACTGGGATTGGACACTGCATACTCAAGGATTTTTTATGGATACCGCCTTATTATTATCTGGCGTGGTTGGGCTAGGCATTGCTGCGCAGTGGCTGGCTTGGTATTTAAAACAGCCGTCAATTTTATTTTTATTACTTATTGGTATTTTTGTTGGCCCGATAATGGGCTACTTCGACCCGGATGCGGTCATTGGAGACTTACTGTTCCCTTTCATCTCTTTGGGTGTGGCCATCATTTTATTTGAAGGCTCACTTACCTTAGAGTTTGAGGAGATTAAGCAACACGGCAAAGTGGTCCAGATGTTGGTGTCAGTCGGCGTACTGATTACCATCGCTGTGGTTGCTCTATCCACTTACTTATTATTCGATGTCGACCCGCTGATTGCGCTGCTATTTGGCTCGTTAGTCTGTGTCACCGGCCCTACCGTTATCATGCCGCTGCTACGTAGTGTCCGGCCCAATAAGACCATTTCTAACATTTTAAAATGGGAAGGGATTATTATTGACCCTGTGGGCGCCATCGCCGTGGTATTGGTGTACGAATACATCATCTCAGGTGGTGAGGCTAATAGTATCTTCCTGTTTGCCGAGATTGTGATTATTGCCACGGCCATTGGTATGTTTGGTGCGTTTGTACTGGCCAATTTAATCAAACGCCACATGATTCCTGAATTTTTGCACAACGTTTTCACCCTAGCCTTCGTGCTGCTCTTGTTCTCTTTATCCAACCATTTAGAGCATGAATCTGGCCTATTGGCCGTGACAGTGATGGGGGTTGCTTTAGCCAACTGGAAGGACTTCCCACGTGAGCAAATCCTGGAATTTAATGAGTCGTTAACTGTACTGTTAATCTCAGTGCTATTTATTGTCCTAGCGGCTCGGGTGGAGTTAGACAGCTTATTGAGCGTTGGCTTCCAAGGTTTGGTGCTGTTGGCCATTGTTATGTTTGTGGCGCGTCCTTTGTCAGTCTGGGTCTCTTCTATGGGCTCCAATCTAAAAACGTCTGAAAAGATGATGATTAGCTGGATTGGACCTCGAGGTATCGTTGCTGCTGCCATTTCTTCCTTATTTGCCATTCGTCTGCAAGAGTATGATATCCAAGGGGTTGAGCTGTTAGTTCCCCTAGTGTTTATGGTCATTATTGGCACAGTATTGATTCAAGGCTTAGGTGCCAAAATGGTGGGCAATATGCTTGGCGTGCGTGAGCCTGCCAGCAATGGCGTCTTAATTGTTGGCTCCAACCCTGTGGCACTTATGGTCGCAGCTGCACTACAAGACCAAGGCTTCGATGTGGTAGTAGCGCATAACAACTACACCAATATCGCCAAAGCCCGTATGGCTGGATTACGCACCTATTTTGGTAACCCCATCTCTGACCATGCTGAGCGTCACTTGGACTTGATTGGGATTGGACATCTGTTTGCGATGAGTACCGATAAGGAGATGAACACCTTATCAGAGCTGCACTATCGTCATGAGTTTGGCGAACAAAAAATTTATCGCTTAAAGTTCACTGAAGATAAGTCAAAAACCGAAAGAGAGAGCAAGCGTTCAGGCTTTAACTCGCGTTGGTTATTTGGTAAAGACGTGACCTACACTAAGATGGCCAGTATGCTGTCGAAGAAGGCTCGAGTAAAGATTACCAACATTACTGATAGCTATAGCTACACACAATATCGAGCTGATAATAAGCAATTTGTGCCTTTATTTACGATTGATAAAGAAGGTCATTTGCACGTGATTACGGATAGCTTTGATAATGAGATTCCTCGTGATCATAAGCTGGTAGCTTTGGTTATTGAAGATGAAGTACAGCCAAAAGAGGTCGATGTCACCGAGAAGCAAAAGCAAGCTCGTGCTTTGGCTAACTTGCAGTTTGAGGCCACCTCAAAGTTGCCTGAGAAGCGTAAAGAGAAGACCATCACTGAAGGGGCAGACAGCTCTGCGCTTGATAAGACTGAGTCAAATCCCGCTGAGCAGCCCTCTCCTAAAGCTGATACCCAAGACAAAGACAGTCAGCAGCAATTAGATAGCAGCAGTGAGGACAAACCGTCAGCGACTGTACCTGCCACTCAATTAGAGGCAGAGCTGGCCACTAAGCTTGAACAAAAGCTGCAAAAGCACTCTGATAGCAGCAGTGCCACAAGCAAGGCTTCTGGTAATAAAAGTAGTAAGGCTGCCTCAGTGAAGACCCTGCAGTCTCAAGACAATGGGAACTCTCAAGCCCCAAGACAGGCGGATGGCTCATTAGATCCTCAGCGCCTGCCCGACACTCAAGCCAAAAGTAGCTCGGACAAATCGCCTTAGATAACAATAACTTTGATACAAAAAAAGAGCAGCCCAGTGAGCTGCTCTTTTTTTATTTATTTAGCCATTTATTTGTCCATTATCGGCTATATCCGTAGCGGCTATAGCTGCGGACTTACTGCCTGCCAAATTCTAGCAGCCACGTCCTCTACCTCACCTTTAGCATCAATGCGATGGATACGTTGTGGGTGAGCTTGATGCTGCTGACTAAATCCTTGATATACCCTTTCAAAAAAAGCCATTTTCTGTTGCTCAAAGCGGTCTGCAGCACTACGCTTCCCTGCTCTTTGCATGCCCTCCTCAACGGGTAAATCTAGCCATAAGGTTAGGTCAGGCAGACGAGGTACAAACTGATTAATTAAGCCCTCAATCTTGTTCAGCATGGCTGCATCACCCAAGCCCCTGCCATAACCCTGATAGGCCACAGTAGAGTCCACAAAGCGATCACACACCACCCACTTGCCTGCCTCAAGCGCTGGCAAGATAACTTTTGCCAAATGATCACTACGAGCCGCGAACATCAATAGCATCTCGGTGTCATCATTGATGTCCGTCTTTGTGTCTAACAGCAGCTCACGCAGCTGCTCAGCAAAGGGGCTTCCTCCTGGCTCTCGAGTCCGTACATAGTCGATACCCGCATCAGTGAGACGTTGGCATAGGCTATTGATGGCTGTGGTTTTCCCCACCCCTTCAGTACCTTCAAAGCTGATAAATTTAGCTTCAGTGGCTGTCTGCGACATAAGACTCAATTCTCTTTAGTTATGGGTTATTGGCTGTTCTTCTTTTCACGCATGACTTTTAGATACTCTTGTACCGCTCGGTTATGATCCGCTAAAGTCTTAGTAAACTTATGCCCACCAGTACCGGTAGCCACGAAGTACAGCACATCAGTATCGGCTGGATGCATGGCAGCCTCGATTGATTCACGAGAAGGCAGTGCAATTGGCGTTGGTGGCAAGCCATCGATTTGATAAGTGTTATAAGCGGTCTTCTCATTGATATCGGTACGACGAATATTACCATCGTAACGCTCGCCCATGCCATAGATAATGGTTGGGTCTGTCTGAAGACGCATACCAATGTTTAAGCGGTTAACAAATACTGCCGATACCAGCTCACGCTCACTTGCAACACTGGTCTCTTTTTCGATAATAGAAGCCATAATTAGTGCTTCGTAAGGGGTCTTGTAAGGCAGATCCGCAGCACGATTCTCCCAAGCTTCATCTAAAGCTTGTTGTTGACGCTTATACAGGTCATTAAGTATCTGCTTATCGGTTACGCCTCTGGCATAGTGATAAGTATCTGGCGTGAACCAACCTTCTAAATTGCTAACGAACTCACCTTCTGGCGTGAACGCATCAATACCCAGTAGCTGCTTAAAGTTGGCTTTCGGCTTACCGTTAGACTCTAGTACTTCTAACTCCACCCCTTCTGCATTGGCAATCACTTTATATAAGTCAGCTGCTGTTTTGCCCTCGATAATCTGAATCGAAACCATGTCTACTTTTTGACCTTCCTTAAAAGCATCCATAAGCTGCTTAAAGCTGGCATTAGCTGGCACTTCATAAGTACCGGCATGTAGCGGCGCATCGACTGTTGATTTGATATAGAACTTGGCTAAGCTGGCAGAGAACATGGGAACATCGCGCTGAAATTGCGGCAGAAAGCCATAGTAGCTCTGACCTTCTTCGACGACCAATTCACCGGCTTCTTGCTTGGAGTGACCAAACAAGGTTTGATAAGCCATAGCCAATAAAAATAGCAGGATTAAGCCAAATACCAGTAGCAACTGATATCCGCGTTTTGAGGTAGGTTTTTGGGGCTGTTTTTTATGACGAGAGGGGTCATCGCACACCAAAGAAACGTCCGTTGGCTGTACAGTTTCAGCCTCAGTAGTCGTCTGGTTATTTGGGTTGTTGCTGGGATTTTTTGAATTCGAATCGCTCATAGCCACTCACGAGGAAAATGTTTGCTAGAATTTAGCACTGTATGCTCGGATATTCAATGGCGAATAAATATCTAGGCTGTTTTGCCTTGTATTTTTAAGAGCAATTTTATAGCGATTGAGTTGGTTTTGGAGTTGATAATGGATTTAAAATTTAATCAAGGTCTAGCTCAAGGTTATAAGTCGCCCAGTCAAATAATCCGGGTTCTTAGTGAAGACTGGGTAAGTCATAATGGGTACTGCCCTAGCTGCGGTCACACTCCTTTATCAGAATTTGATAATAATAGGCCTGTGGCTGATTTTTATTGTTCAAAATGTCATGAGCAGTATGAGCTAAAAAGTAAAAAGGCTAGATTAAGTACAATAATTAATGACGGTGCATACAGCACCATGATTGAGCGTATCAACAGCAAGGATAACCCAAACTTCTTTTTTCTCACTTATTCACAACAGTTAATCATCAATAACTTCTTAATCATTCCTAAGCACTTTTTTACCCCAGATATTATTATCAAACGCCCTCCCTTGCCTATTACCGCAAGAAGAGCGGGCTGGGTAGGCTGTAATATTAATCTAAACAAAATACCCGAGCTGGGTAAAGTTTTTTTAGTTAAAGACCAACAGCCTATCGCCATAAATCGCGTTACAGAACAATTTCGTAGAAGCACATTTTTACGTGAAAAAAGGGTAGCTAACCGAGGATGGACGTTAGAGGTCATGAGATGTGTAGACCAATTACCTGGAAGATTCACCCTAAGCGAGGTTTATGGCTTTAGGGACTACCTAAAAACTGTTTATCCCGAAAATAGTAATATCGAAGCAAAAATACGCCAACAATTACAAATACTGCGTGACCAAGGGTTAATTGAGTTTCTAGGAAATGGCCGTTATCGTAAATTAGACTGACTTCATTTTTGGTATGCTTTGATTTTTACTAAAGACGATCAAAATCAATGTTATAGAAGCCTATAATCAAAAAACAGCCCTAGATGGGCGTGATAAATAACGTTTTTTTGATAAGGAAAAGACATTGATAGCAAAAAAGCAGATAGTCTCAATAGAAATTATCGAAACTTTATCCAAAATCGTAACAATAGAAGCAGATGATGAAGAGCAGGCTTTGATTAAAGCACAAGAAATATATAGAGATGAGCAAGTGGTGTTAGGCAGTGAAGATTATAGTCATACCGATTTCGTAGTAAAAGGCTGTAAGGACAACGATAAAACCTCATCATCAAACAGCAGTTGCTGAACTGGAACCACCCCACGCACCGCATTACAAAAGAACAGGGCTTCAAGCTGGCTTAAATCTTCTTTGCGTAAATAACGCTCTTGGACAGGCGTGCCAAGCTTTGCTAACTGATCAATAATGACCTGACGCATAACCCCGCGTACCCCCGACTGCTCAATTGGTGGGGTGTACCAGATATCAGAAATAGCTTCTTTCTGCTCAGCAGAAGACGCTGTCTTTAATCGATAAAAGAAGTTACTCATAACCCCTTCCACCCAATTACCGCCCATATCTGCTACCAAGCCTTCAGCAAGCTCAGGGATATGCTGCTTATGACGCTGTAACTCGCCTGCTATTATCACCCCATCAAGGCGATTTAGCGTTTTTAGACCGGCCAAAGGCTCAGGGAAGCTAGCAAGCTGTGACTGCAAACACTTGGCCAAAATAGGCGGCTGCTGTAATACTTTCTGTCCTAATGACTCAGAGCCATCTGAATCAGAACTCAAAAACTGAGCCGCATGCTGAGCTATGGGCGCCGTCTTCATTACCCCTAGCCAAATTAAAGCCTCATTATCCTGAGCCTGGGTTGAATAAGCATAACCACGTAAGCTTTGGGTAGGACGAGAGACGATAACTTTAATAACCCCATCATTAATAGAGGCTACAAGCTGGCTGATTTCAGTCCAAAGCTGCTGCTCAATGCTAGCTGAAATTGTTAACTGTAATGCTTGGCAATGACCCATGATGCGAGCCTGATGATAGGACAGCCACAATAGCTGGGAGTTATGCACCCCCATAGTGCTAAAGAAGCCGTCACCATAGGTCAACGCTCTAAGGTTAGGCGCTATCAGATTGGTTTGGGAGGGGAAAGAGTTAGCAGAGGAAGAAGATTGTGTGAGGGCGCTCATGCCTGTATCGCTGAGTTGATACCACGTCATGGCATGAGACATAACCCTTTCCTTAATGGACAATTAATTTAACTTTGGCCAGCTATTAGCCTTTTTTATTCATAATAATCATACAGCTATAGAACTCACATTTTGCCAGCTCTACCTTTGTACCGTTGATTTCTTTATTTTTAATAATTTTCCCAGATAGGATTTTTTGGACCAATTCACTGCCCTCATCTCCCATTAGTCCAGTCATTACCTGATAGACTTTTTGGGCATGATTGATGCTCACTTTCTTTTCTTTATCTGAGTCATTAGGATTGGCATAATACCAACCAAGTTCTACATAATCTTGAGAGTCAATGATATCAAGATAAGGCTGATCGCCTGACATAAAGCGGTATTTTACGGCTATATTACTGGCGTAATCTAAGCTTTTATTATCAGTAACCGTAACTTTACCGAACTGGCGCTTTAAGGTATCCACATCCTCTAAGCTTAAGTCCTGATTAGGGACAGCTTTCCAGTTTTGCACATCATAGCTGACGGGTTTACCTTCCGGCTTCTTTTGGACATTAGAATCGATACGGCTATCTGCCTCATGGCTGGCTATCGCGTCATTCTCTGACAGCGCCTGTTTTGAAGATGGTTCTTCTGAAGCCCCTTCGACAGGCGTCGCATTTTGGTCAGCCTTAGTACAGCCGGTGACCAATAAACAAGCAGCTAAACCTATAGCACTTATCTTCGAGAGCATTGAGCCTGTAGTAAATGGTTGGCTAAAGTTTTGGGACTTGCTGAAAATCATTCACGCACACCTTTATACTTATGTTTTGGGTCGTTACCTATTTGGGCAACTCTTCAATAAGGACTTCACAATGAAGCCTATATCTTATCACCTGTAAACCAGTAAAGGGCTCAATATTTAATCACCCTACTGGAGCCGCTATAGCTTATCTAAAAACCAGTGTGTAGTTTATCCAAATCACTAGCTATTGCATAGTGGAAAAAGCATGAAGCTAAGTTGAAACCTTACAGACTACTCTCCGTAGCATAGTGGGTTTGTTATACTCTGCTTTTTGTACTAAATTATAAGTAACTACTATCGCAGAAACCTATCCAAGCTCACGCTAATTTAGCCAAGCTTAAGGGTTTTAAGTCCCATTCACGCCTTTGTCTACCTTAGACAATGAATAACCTGCAGAGCCGTCTATGAGTCAGTCTACGCTACAGCACTTTATCGTTATCGGCAACCCTATTGCCCACAGTAAGTCTCCTGAGATTCATCAACAGTTTGCTAAGCAAACTCAGTTACAGATTGAGTATAACCGTCAGTACTGCCCAGATGATGCGGCCAGCTTTAGCGCGGTGGTCGAGGCTTTTTTTAATGGTGGCGGTGTGGGGGCTAACGTGACGGTGCCTTTTAAACAAGTCGCTTATCAGCTGTGTGCCGAGCAAGGGGGGCTTTCTGCACATGCTCAGGTGGCCGGTGCGGTCAATACCCTACTACTCAAAGATGGCAAGCTGTTTGGAGACAACACCGATGGACAAGGTTTGGTCAATCACTTATTGCAATTGGGCTGGCCATTACAAGGTGCCAAGGTGGCGATACTCGGTGCAGGCGGTGCTTCCCGTGGTGTGGTGTTGCCTTTAATTGAGGCGGGTATTAGCGAGCTGACCATTGCCAACCGTACGCTCAGTAAGGCTGAAGATTTGATTGATCAGTTGCGTGCTGCCAGTCCTGTGATTGATAACCTAGCGCCGACAAGCTCTGCTATTGAGGCTCTGACTGGGCACTATGATGTGATTATTAATGCCACCTCTATTGGCCTATCAGGTGATAAACTGCCGCTAGATAGCGAGCTAAGTTGCCACTATACTTATGACATGATGTATGGCAAAGAGTTGCCATTTTTGACCCATTTCCAGCAGCAAGGCGCTCAAGTATCAGAAGGTTATGGCATGCTGATAGGCCAGGCGGCTCTTAGCTTTGAGAAATGGACAGGCGCAAGCGTTGACCCTAGCTTACTTCTAGGTAGTCAGTAATTAGTCCCTCATATTAATAGGGGCCATAGCGGGTTAATTGCTTGAAGCGTATTTTTTAAACAGCTTAGCCTCTAGTGTTACCAGAGGCTTTCTTAACCAAGTAGAGTGCATCACTACCCCACCAAGTAGAGCTATGACACAGCCCAATAAGGTATCTAAGAATCTGGCTTGTACAATTGCCTGATAAGCGCCTGAGGCGGCACTGGATAACTCAGGACTTCCACCTCCATATTCGGCAATAAAAATGGTTAACGGGGTAATCATTATCACTGCTAAGGCGTAATGGCGGGTGATAATGGTCTCAATCCAGACAAACATCATAAATATGGCCACAGCCACGCCAATCTCTGACAGCGAGAGTGATAATAAAAACCAAGCCACCACCACCCCGATGGCTGTCCCCAAAATCCGGTGTAACTGCTTAATCCACATGGTGCGCAGCTGCATACCCTGCATAATAATATAGCTACTTACGGGCACCCAATAAGGGTAAGGCATGTCTAGCCATAGCGCGACCTCCAGCGCTAACACCACGAAGGCACTGACAATAATGCTCTCGGTCAGCAGTCCAGGCTCGTAACGATAATTAGTGGCTACCGGCTCCGAATCAGGGCGCACAATCCATAAGTTATAAAACAAAGAGACCAGCCAAGCATAAAGCGACCCTGCTGCTACCACAGCGATTTTTGCAGGCATCTCCGTCCAGCCCACTGGCATAAAGATGGCAATGACCGAAGCCGTTAAAATAAACATACCTCCCGGGGGCAGCAGTCGTAAATAACGCCCCATTATCACCATCGAGAAGCAAATAAAGGCAAACAGCGGCATCCTTATTATAGGGATATTATGAGCAACCAAGCCCAAACTAAAGCTGCTAACCATCACAATGCCTAGCAAAAACAATAGCTTTTGACGTTGCCCCACATTCCCTGACGCAGGCTGATTAAGAAATATCATGGCGCCTAAAGAAGCCAGCACCCCTGTGGGAAGCTCACCAAACAAAGCCCCAAAAAATATAGTGGAAGCAATGGTCAGCGCAGCCACGACCCCAACGTACCACGGCCTAACCTTAGGCTTTAGGGTAAATAAATGGTCGGCTTCGTCTTTAGCAAGCTGTTTTAAACGCTGTTTTATCATAAAAGAGAATTACTCACAGAGTGATTTTTTAAAAGGATAAGCTAAGAGTTAGGGGGTTGTTTATTAGCAAAGATATTGGCAAAGATATTAGTAAATTAAGGCTGAATAGTTTTATTACCAGCGGATAGTTAAGGTGAAAAGTCGTCTCTGTGTCACCAAAAAAATATTATGCTGACATTTCGATAACAGGAGTACAACACTACTGCTGATTTAAGCTAATAATATAAGGTCATACTATTTTGCAATAGCTATTTAAACCTGAAAAGCTAAGCCTGAAAATGCTTCATGAATAAAGCAGTGGTGAATAAAGCAGACTGTACTGCGCAAACCTGCTGGTTTAAAAAGTTAGACTAAGTTAATAAAGTATTAGGTTTATAAAGCATTTCACCTAACAGCCAATCCTAACGTGACTGGTTTTTTTTGAATGAATATAAACTTATTTTTATGAAACAAGCATTCACCTATGAATAATAGTTATGCACAATAGGTTTTTATATTAAATAACCTTATACTAAAATTGATGCTAGCTATTCATACAATTCACATTGCTCTGGGTTGATAATACCTTTGCAACAGTTACACATTTATTATTATATGACAGAGAGTCTACTATGCTAAGTTATAAAGCCCCACTTCGTGATATGAAGTTCTTGTTAAATGACGTTTTTGATTACCAAAAGCATTTCAAAGATTTAAGCAATGGCGAGAATGCCGATCCAGAAACTGTAGATATGATTCTACAAGGTATGGCCGATTTTGCTGAAAACGTTATTAGCCCATTATATCAGCCTGCAGACGCAGAAGGTTGCCACTTTGAAGATGGCGTTGTAACCACTCCAAAAGGCTTTAAAGACGCTTACGACCAATTCGTTGAAGGCGGCTGGCAAGGTATTTCTTACCCAGAAGAATACGGCGGCATGAACTTACCAATGTCACTAAACCTTATCAAATCAGAAATGATTGGTACGGCAAACTGGCCATGGGCAATGTACCCAGGTCTAACTACAGGCTGTATCAACACCCTACTACAGTACGGTACTGATGAGCAAAAAGACACTTACCTTCCAAAACTAGTTGAAGGTACTTGGTCAGGTACTATGTGTCTAACTGAGCCACAAGCTGGTACTGACTTAGGTCAAGTAAAAACCAAAGCTGTGCCACAAGAAGACGGTAGCTATAAGCTAAACGGTACAAAAATCTTCATCTCAAGTGGTGAACACGACCTAACTGACAACATTATCCACATCGTTCTAGCTCGTCTTCCAGATGCGCCTGAAGGAACTCGTGGTATTTCACTATTCATCGTACCTAAGTTCAACATCAACGAAGAAGGTGAAGCTGGCGATCGTAACGGCGTAAGCTGTGGTTCAATTGAGCACAAAATGGGTATCGCTTCTTCAGCGACTTGTGTTCTAAACTTTGACGATGCAAAAGGTTTCCTAATTGGCGAACCACATCGTGGCCTAAAAGCTATGTTCACTTTCATGAACACTGCTCGTATCGGTACGGGTATCCAAGGTCTTGCTCACTGTGAGCTTGCTTTCCAAAACGCTCTACCTTATGCCAAAGAACGTCGTTCAATGCGTACTCTATCTGGCGTTAAAGAGCCTGAGAAAGTAGCTGATGCTATCATCAACCACGCTGACGTACGTCGCATGCTGTTAACCATGAAGTCGTTCGCTGAAGGCGGCCGCTCAATGATTTATCATGCTGCTCGTTACGCAGACAAGATGGCTCAAGGCGTTGCTGAAGGCAACAACGAAGAGTTTGAAAAGTGGGATGACAAATTAGGTTTCTATACCCCTATCCTAAAAGGCTTCTTAACTGAATTGGGTATTGAAGCGGCGAAAGAAGGCCAGCAAATTTATGGTGGTCATGGTTACATCAAAGAGTGGGGCATGGAGCTAATCGCTCGTGACGCTCGTATTGCTACTCTTTATGAAGGTACCACTGGCGTACAGGCTCTAGACTTACTAGGCCGTAAAGTTATCTTACAGTCAAAAGGTAAGATCATCCGTGACTACACTGCTGGTATCATGAAGTGGTGTGGTGATTACGCTTTAGACAAAAACATGCGTAAATTCGTTTGGGCTCTAACTAAGCTATGTGCTGAGTGGAATACCCTAACTGTTCGTCTAATGCTAAGCGCACGTAAAGACCGTGAAATCATCTCAGCAGCTTCTGTAGATTACTTAATGTACTCAGGCTACGTAATGATGGCTTATCACTGGGCACGTATGGCAGCAGTAGCGTATGAAAAGCTAGAAAACGGTGGTAATGAAGCACCAGAATTCTACAAAGCTAAGATTCAAACTGCTGAATTCTACTTCGATAAGATTTTACCACGCACTTCAGGTCACGCTGAGAGCATGGTAGCGCCAAGCTCGTCTATGACTGACATGGACATTGAGCACTTTGCTTTCCTAGACTAATCTACTCGCAATTTAGCCACTAGATTAAACAAAAAACCGCTCTATATATTAGGGCGGTTTTTTTGTGGGCTAAATTTAGCTTACTGCTCTCGATTACCCTACCTCATCACTGGTAAAAACCTGATTTCCTTGCATTGCTACAGTGGCTTGTCCTATGATAGAGAGTAGCAATAGATAAAGAGCTTGAGACAAAGCACTTAGCCTTTATCTAATTATTCCAATAACCTTGTCGGGGTGCTATGCCTAAATACTAGAGGATTAGTGGTTTAGCCCTAGCTGAGAAACACCCGCGAACCTGATGCAGTTAGTACTGACGTAGGAAACAAGCGTGATCTTAGTTAACTCACTCCCAGAATACACCTAACCTATTAGAGCCCAAGCTCTTAATAGTATTTAGTGTTGCCCTATTTTTATTCTGTGCTTCGCTTCCATCATATCAGTCCAACTGCTCATTAGGCTTTTAATAAACGGCTACGTTTTGTACTGCGTGGCTTATTAATGACCTATTTTTGATATAAGCGAGAATTATGGACTTTCAAACCCTACGCGATAACTGCCCCACCTGGCAGGATTATATCCATCACGAGTTTGTGAATCAGCTGGCAACAGGAACTTTGCCCAAACAAAGCTTTCAGCACTATCTAAAACAAGATTACCTGTATCTCATTCACTACACCCGAGTCATGGCATTGAGTGTTTATAAGAGTGACACTCTGGCTCAAATGCGTGTGGGCCAAGCCGGCATCAACGCCATGCTTGATCTAGAAATTGGCATGTATTTAGAGTTTTGTGAGCAATGGGACATCCCGCTTGAGGAGGTTGAGAATACACCAGAATCACCCGCAACCATTGCCTACACGCGCTACTTATTAGATGCCGCAATGTCCGGCTCTTTGATTGAGCTATATGCTGCCATTGCTCCCTGCTTAATGGGGTACGGAGAAATTGGCCAACGTCTTAAAGCACAAGGGTTCGTTGATAATAACCCCTATCAGCCTTGGATTGATGTCTTCGCTAGTGAAGAGTTTCAACAGGTGACCGCTCAAAACGAAGCCTTTGTTAACGAGTTATTCGCAGGTGCGAGCCCCGCTCAACAGCCAAAATTACAAAAGCTATTTAACACAGCCTCTCGCATGGAGGTTAACTTCTGGCAGATGGCTCTAGATTTATCTTAATCACTCTTAATTAATCTAATTCCTACCGCCACCCAATATACTGAAATAATTTATTTATAAAGCCACTTAAAACAAGGAGAAAATAATGGCCGCATTTGATGAACATGCCAACGCGTATGACAGCTGGTTTATGGAAAATGAGAATTTACTGCTCAGTGAGTTAAAGCTAGTTGCTCACTTTTTGGACAAAGACAGCACTATTTTATCTGTGGGCTGTGGCAGTGGACTGTTTGAGATGCTACTGGCCAAGGACTACGATATTCATATTAAACACGGTATCAAGCCTTCAAAAGATATGGCTCAAATTGCTGAAAAACGAGGGCTAACCGTAGATATCAATACCGCAGAAGGGGCTGAAATTGAACCTAATAAATTCGATATTATTATGTTCAACGGCAGTGTCAGCTATATCACTGACTTAGCACTGTGTATCATTGACCTCCTCCCCTCGCTAAACCGAGGGGATTCCTACAGCTAGACGGTCAAGCCCGACCGCAAGGATATTCTTAGCAGCATTGATATCTCTATCATGCCATGTGCCACACTCAGCACAAGCCCATCCTCTTATTCGCAAACCTACTCTACCTTTTGGACTACTGTCACTTATTTTATGGCAGCACGAGCAGGTCTGGGTAGTGTAACTCTCATTTACCATCTCAAACTGACAACCTGCATGCTTGCATTTATATTCCAGTTGTCGTTTAAGCTCAAACCA
>NZ_FUGD01000086.1 GCF_900162815.1 Psychrobacter pasteurii
TTACTGTTCTCGCCATGGCTTGAGTTTCCCTATATTTTGTTGATATATAGGATTAAAATAAGGCTTTATCTGTATTTTTCAAATTAGGGACACGCCCTAGCCTTGAGCTCTCTTTATTCATCAAAATAAGCTTTAAAAGTTAAGTTATTTAATTTAAAGTCTATTTGCTCAATTATTTGTTTAACCCATTTGTGCAATTTGTTAATATACTGTCTCGTTTGGCCCCACTGTCAATAGTTTCTATTTATAGTTAAGGGTAGACCTAACGCTTTTAACTTCTGTTATGTAGTACTTTTAACATAGTAAACCTTTACCTCCCATTTAGATTCATTCAGATGTCATCACTACTTAAAACCTCTAAATAACTGTATTGACCTCATTATGGGCTTAGCTTGTTGCTAGGTCATAAAAACGGTGAGTGCGCTTAGAGATTTAAGCCTAGGATTAACTCTTGAATAAACTATGACCAAATATGGTGTCTTAGATATGACTGCTCCTGCAAATAAGCTATTACCTTCATTATTAGTGAAAACTAATACTGTCACTCCGTTATCTATTGTAAAATCTTTTGTATTAGGCTCAGGTCTTCTAGCTGTATCAGCGGCTGCTTCAGCGGCTCCTGTTCCCCCTCCAGAAATGGATAACACCGCCTATATCTTAATGGATTATGATACAGGTGCGATTTTAGCTGAAAAAAATGCAGACCAACCGCTGCCTCCTGCCTCACTGACTAAGATGATGACCAGTCATATCATTGAGAAAAAACTCATAGCAGGCGAGCTAAAAGAACAAGACCCAGTACTAATGAGCGAAAATGCTTGGTGTCGTGGTGCTAGCAATCAATCTTGTATGTATGTGCCAGTAAACAAAACAGCTTCTGTCATTGATATGCTACGCGGTATCATCATTCAATCCGGTAATGATGCCTCTAAAGCCATGGCAGAACACATTGCTGGCAGTGAGCAAGCTTTCGCTCAATTAATGAATGCAGAAGCCAAAGAGCTTGGCATGACCAACACCAACTTCGTTAACGCCACAGGTATGCCAGCTGAAAACCATCATGCCTCTGCGCGTGACTTAGCCATCTTATCTCGCGCCATCATCAATCAAGGCGGTGACTACTATAAGCTTTACTCTGAAAAAGAGTTCACTTATAACAACATCACCCAAGGCAACCGCAATGCTTTATTACGCACAGACACCACAGTTGACGGTCTAAAAACTGGCCATACTGATGCTGCAGGTTACTGTCTAGCCGCTTCTAGTCTACGTAACGAGATGCGCCTTATCTCAGTAATTATGGGCAGTAAGAGCATGCAAGAGCGTGCTGATCAGTCTCGTGAACTGCTAAACTGGGGCTTTGGTCACTTTGATACTAAAGTGGTTGCTCCTGCCAATCAGTTTGTAGACACTGTGCCTGTTTATTTTGGTGAAGAGAATTCTGTTAAAGCCGCTACAGGTGAAGCTTTAAAAGTGTTGATTGCCAAAACTCAATCAGACCAAGTCAGCACTGTGATTAATATTTCTGACAACATTCAAGCGCCTATCGCTAAAGGTCAAGAAGTTGGCCGTATGATGGCAGTGATTGAGGGTAAATCTGTGGCCTCTGTTCCTATCGTGGCTACTGAAGCAGTCGAGAAATCAGGTATCTTCAAGCGCGCTTGGCAGCACATTGCTAAATTCTTTAGCAACTTATTCTAGGCGCTAACTCTGGGCTTTAAGCTTTTATTTAAATCGAGTTAACCAAAGAGGGGCTGTCAATGACAGCCCCTCTTTTTATTAATTGGATACTCTAGATTAACGCTTATGCGAGCCTTTTTTGTATTTCATATCGCGGCGCTTTTGACGAGCCTCTGATACCCCAGGTCTTTGCTTTTTAGAAGAGGTGACTTTCTTGCCAGCATAAGGGTTGGTGTTTAATTTAAACTCAACTCTTAGCGGTGTCCCTTCTAACTTGAACACTTTACGGAATTCGTTTTCCAAATAGCGCTGATAGCTTTTTGGTAGCGAACCTGTCTGGTTACCATGAATCACGATAATCGGTGGATTGTGGCCCCCTAAGTGAGCATAGCGTAGCTTAATTCGGCGTCCCCCTGACATAGGCGGTGGGTTGGCCGCCACAGCATCTTCTAAAATCTGGGTCAAGCGGCTGGTAGATACTTTGAACATCGAAGATTCATACGCTTTATGAATCGATGGATATAAGTTACCTACGTTGGTGCCATGTAACGCTGAAATAAAGTGTACTTTGACATAAGGAATAAAGTTAAAGCGGCGGTCAAGCTCGAAGCGAATCAAGTCTTTTTGATCATCTGACAAACCGTCCCACTTATTAATCGCTACCACAATAGCGCGGCCTGCATCTAACGCATAACCAAGCATGTGCAAGTCTTGATCAACAATGCCTTCTTGAGCATCAATAACCGCCACGACCACGTTGGAGTCTTTAATGGCTTGCAGGGTTTTAATGACTGAGAACTTCTCAACTTTTTCATCAATACGGCCACGACGACGTACCCCAGCGGTATCAATTAAGACATAGTTTTTACCATTACGCTCATACGGAATGTAGATACTGTCTCGTGTGGTACCCGGCATATCATAGACCACTACCCTATCTTCACCCAGCATGCGGTTAACTAAAGTAGATTTACCCACATTAGGACGGCCGATGATGGCAAGCTTTAAACCATCTTGTGGCTCTTCTTCCACATCTTCCGGCATATCTGCAGTCAAGTCATCAAGTAAGTTACCGATACCGCGGCCATGGCTGGCAGTCATCGGATACGGCTCACCTAAGCCTAACGCATAGAATTCAGCCGGCGCAGCATCATGCACGCCATCAATCTTGTTGGCTACTAGATATACAGGCTTGCCTAAAGTGTGCAGCATTTTACCAATTTCAGCATCTGCACCAATCATACCGGCACGAGCATCTACTACAAATACAATAATATCGGCTTCATGGATAGCCGTGTGCGATTGGGCGGACATATAGTCATCGATACCGCCGCGACCATCATCTGCTTCACCAATACCCCCGGTATCAATGACAACAAATGACTTGTTATTATAGGTGGCATCACCATACTGTCTGTCACGGGTGAGGCCGGACAAATCAGCCACTAGTGCCTGACGCGTTTTGGTCATTTGGTTGAATATTGTCGATTTACCCACATTAGGACGACCTATTAAGGCGACGACAGGTTTTATGGACATTTTTTATCTCATTTGGTTTTACAAGGCGTTAATGATTGAGAATGAAATCAGAGTGCTTTATAGTCAATTAATTAAATAGGAGGTTGGTTAACCATGGATTTTAGCAATCTGTTCTGACTTAAGCCTATTAAAAACTATTTTTAACAACAGCTTAGCCAATAAAATTAAAGTTGAGTTATTAGAAGTTAATACTTAAAATAATTTCCAGTTTGTCAAAAAAATCTACTAACTCGTTATCAAAGCCATGGGCTTATCTAAAGGCTTTAAATAAAATATCGACTGCTTACTTCTGTAAAGATTATGGCCAAAATAATAGGGCGCACAGATTACAGGAGTGCAGTTAGATTGCCTAGTTATGATAACATGGTTTTAACTCTCTTAATAATGAACCTATATCAATTATGTCAAGACGATCTGCTCCTTTTGTCGCTCCAGAAGATATTATCCAAGATCCTTTGTCGAAGGAGGGTAAATCTCTGGCCAAAGAGTTACTTTCTACCTTACAAGCAGATATTGCTGCTTTTCGGGCGGATCAATTCCCTCCAGATATTCTGCAGCAAGTCAGAGACATGCCCATCTATCAAGGCAATAAAGATGAGGTAGCCGCTTATCATAAGCGCTGGCAGCCTCTAATTGACCGTGCCTTACAATTCTATCCAGCCGCTTATCTGCCACCTGATAACCTCCCCCTGCCTGCCAGCTTAGAGATTCCGCAGTTTATTTATCATGTGCAGCGGCTACATTTAACCAAGACCCGAGCCAAAGAGTCTAAGAACTTTGGCTCTGTTGGGGCCTTAATTGAAAAATGTGGGGAGTTTACTGAGGCTGAGTGTTTACGCCTAGAAAAAGTGTTTGCCAACGATGAAACAGCCCGCTTGGTGGCCCATAGAGAGTTTATTGACCTTCGTGCTTATGTTTTTTGTAAAAATGACAAAGGCGAGTTACTAGATCCAGAGCGGATTAGGTTTTATCGCACCGGTCTTATCGTTCATGCCCTACCTGATTTTAAGATTGTCGATAGCCGTCAAAAGCCGCGTAAAAGACGCAATGACGCTTATAGCAATCCACTGGCTGATAATGGCGTTTGGAAAGTATATAAAAAGCGCTAAAGACCTTACTAGCTGATAGCTTAACGTTTTACGCTACGACTTAACGCTTAAAAAAGTACAAAAATACGAAAACCTGCACAACCAAAAAGGACCGTTCATGTTTGCAGCCTCCCTCGTTCAGCCCGGCCTAATGCTTCAAGCCACCATATTCTTGGGCGCGGCTTTGTTATTGGTACCGCTGGGTAAGCGACTACACATCTCCACTGTTTTGGGTTACTTGATTACGGGTCTATTGCTAGGGCCTAGTGTGTTTGATGTGGCAGGGGATGCAGAAAGTTTGATGCATTTCTCTGAGTTCGGTGTGGTGATGCTGCTGTTCGTCATTGGTCTTGAGCTGCAGCCCTCTAGACTTTGGGCACTACGCCACTCCATCTTCGTCTTTGGCGGTCTACAAGTCGGGGTAACCGGCCTATTATTAATGGGCCTGCTGTATCAATTTAGTCCCTTACAACTAGACACCGCCTTTATTGTTGGCTTTGGTTTGGCGCTTTCTTCCACCGCTTTTGTCCTGCAAGTACTGACTGAAAAAGAAGAGCTGTCTAGCACTCATGGCCGTGAAGCCTTCACCATCTTATTGTTCCAAGATATTGCGGTCATTCCCCTGTTAGCTGCCATTCCTTTTTTATCAGGGGTTCGAGAACAAACTTATGACTTAATCTACTTTGGTAAAGTGGTGGCGGTGTTTGGTGGATTATTCTTACTTAGCCGCTATGTGGTCCGTCCTTTCTTCAAGTTTGTGGCCTTAAGTGGTGCCAATGAGCTGATCACTGCTGTGGCCTTGTTTATTGTCATGGGGGTATCTATTTTGATGGGCCAAATCGGTCTATCTATGGCCCTTGGTGCCTTCTTAACTGGGGTGTTATTAGCGGACTCTGAATACCGTCATGAGCTTGAAGCCAGTATTGAGCCGTTTAAAGGTCTGCTATTAGGCTTATTCTTTATGTCGGTAGGTATGTTAACTGACGTTAAGCTCATCTTAGCTCACCCAGCCTTTATTATTGGCGCAGCCATTGCCTTAATGATTATCAAGTTTGGAGTAATCACCGTTATTGCTCGCCTGCTAGGAAACCGTGTACCGACCAGTATTCGTCTGGGGGTGACCTTAGCTCAAGGGGGTGAGTTTGCTTTTGTGTTATTTAGTACCGCCGCCAACCAAAACGTCTTAAGACCTGAACACGCCAACCTACTTACCCTAATCGTGACCATATCGATGGCATTGACCCCAATTGGGTTTATGCTACTTGAGAAGTTCGGCGAGCCTAGATTTGCTAAAAGACAGCCTGATCGAGAGTACGACAGTATTCCTGATCATGAGCATCCGGTAATTATTGCGGGCTTCGGCCGAGTGGGACAGATTATTGGCCGGGTACTTCGTATGCACAACATTGAGTTTACTGCCATTGAAAGCTCAGCCAACCAAGTTGATTTCGTACGTAAGTTTGGTAACCAAGTCTATTATGGTAACCCGCAAAACCCGCAAATCCTAAGAACGGCAGGTATCGAGAAAGCCCGAATTTTTATCATTGCTATTGATGATGTGGAGCGCTCTATTGCCACTGCACGCTACCTACACAACCACTATCCTCATCTTAAGATCTTGGTCCGTGCGCGCAACCGTGCCCATTATTACCGCTTACGTGAAGTGGGTGTGACTCACATCTGGCGAGAAACCTATCTGTCTTCATTAGATATGTCGCGTGAGTCGTTAGAGCTATTGGGTATCTCTCCTGAGAAAGCACGTGAGACCATCACCGCCTTCCGGGATTATGACGATCAACTATTAGAGCAGCAGCAAGCCATCTATGAAGATGAGGCCAAACTGATTGAGTCCGTTCAGGCCTCAATGATGGAGCTTGAGAGTCTATTTGACTCCGATCACACCGAAGGTAAAAAGCTCGACTTAGAAGAAATCGAAACTGCAGTAGGTCTGTCCAAGAAATCTTAATGTATAAGGCCATTAACTGCTAGAGCAAATGGGCGGTCTTTGTTTTTCATTCAAGGAAGTGACACATTGCCACCGCTCCTGCTCTTCATCAGAAGGTCGATACAAGATATAGGTTTGCCCATTTAAATTACGATTGGGAAAAGGAATATTTTGTATGGTAGCGATTAGGACACAACTGCTCGGCTTATTGCCCAAAGCCGGGGTTTGCTCCATAACCTCAAACGTTAAATTATCCCCCTGATTATCACTCTTATAATCAATAGGACATTTGCCTTGAGACTGAAACTGCTGCTCAAGCTCGCCAGTTGCAATGCGGGTTTGCATAAAAGTGTCCTGAATAATGCCGTGCTCTTTGGGCTGAGCATATAGCGGCAAAAAGCGATTTTGAATCACTAGCAATAAAAACACAAACAGACCAAAGGCAGCGCCAAGCCCTACCAGACTCGTTCCTCCCTCTTTTTTTAAATGTATTTTTTGCTGCTCAGGCTCTGTCGGATAATCTGCCAGTACATCTGCTATCTCACGCCGCGCCATACGATAATAATAAGCGTCCGCCCACCGGCCCACCATCACTGACCAAAACAGCCAAATGACGACTGCTATCGCAATACGTGTCATCATTTGAAAGGCGTCAGGCACAAAAGACATGAACATAAACTCAAAGGCCACCAAAGCAATCACCACATTTAACTGTATAAATGACCAGCCTGCCACGGTATAAACAATACAGTCTAAATAACGCTTACGGTATAACAGCCAACCAAAGGTGGCCAAAAAGGCCGCCCAGTTCCACTTTGGTGATAAATAGCCTTGAGCATCAAATTCAGAAAAACGTTTTAGATAATAAGCTTGTGAGCGATTCCCAATAAACCATTTATCAAGCTGAGTGCGTTTTTCTTGGCTTATCTGCTCTTGATAAAATGGCGGCGGCGAAGTTTCTTCAATAAACAACATACCAATTTGACCTTATATGACTCATCAGCGATCTAGGTGGAGACAAACTTTGAAGGGTTATACATCGTTTTATAGGTAGATTAACGTTATAATACGCCCATATTACTTTATTTTTTAGCCTTACCGCTGTTTTTTAATAGCCTTTGCTAAACCTCAATACCTTCAATTTAATAACGCCAATAGTGGACGATTTTTTTAATATGAGCGCTGAGAATACCCCAAACACCCCTACCCCAGATAGCCTACAGACCTCTGAAGTTAACGATGTGAATGTAGCTGACCAAGATACGGCTCAAGCTGCCTCTGAAGCGGCTGACCCTGAATTTTCGCGCTTGATCAAAACCTTTATGAAGCGCCGTACTCACCTTAACAAAAATGCTGAGCAAGCGCTAACAGACCCTATTTACGCCAAATACATCGTCAATACTATGGATGACAGAGGCCAAGGTATTATCGATGACATCACAGATTTGCGCGCCTTATTTGCCGATACTGAGCAAACGCCTAATGGCCCTGATGCCCCACTAACCTTTGAAATTGGTTTTGGTATGGGTGGCTCATTAATTGAAATGGCCAAGGCTGACCCTACTCGTAACTTCGTGGGCATTGAAGTGCATGAGCCGGGTATTGGCAAGTGTGCCTTTATGGCCAATGAAGAAGGTCTGACGAACCTGAAAATCATCAACGGCGATGCCATTGGCTTAATGCAGCAGCTGCCTGAAAATCATATCGACCGTATTCAGTTGTACTTCCCTGATCCTTGGCAAAAAAAGCGTCATTATAAACGCCGCTTTGTGAGCCCAAAGCGCATGGAAATTGTCACTCGCGTTATCAAAAATGGCGGTTGGTTCCATACAGCAACTGACTGGGAGCATTATGCCTTCTGGATGTTAGAGGTTCTAGACAACTTTGAGGGGCTAACCAACACCGCTGGTAAAGACAACTTTACGCCACGTCCAGACTTCCGCCCTATGACCAAGTTTGAAAAAAGAGGCCTTGATCGAGGTCATGGCGTTTGGGATTTAATTTATACCAAAGATTAATAACCATAAATATTAAGTTAACTGAAGTTAGCTAGGCTCTACAGTCTGTAGCTGTTGTTAATTATAAAATTTACCACGTGGAACATTTGTAAATTTACTCAAAAAAATCATGAATCATTTGAATGGTTTATGATTTTTTGGCTTTAATTGGCCCTAAAATACTGACTAATCGTTGCTGAGTCATTTTTTTTAGCGAAGTCCTCAACTCCCGCCAAACGCATGACTAGCAAGGGTGTTAAGAGTTTTCCCCATAAGCTGTGGATAACTCTGTGGATAACCCCGAACTTGACAAGTTATACCCTAGATAGCATAGGGCTTTGAATAAAATTGCTCATTTTTTGTACAATTATTTTTGATATTAAAATCAATAACTTACAAGGCATATGTTAGAGATTTACGGTTATTGTAAATAATTTACCAGTGAATGTGTTATTACTACAGATGTTTCACAGCCTGACTGAAGGGTCTTAAAATAACTGTGGATAAGTTGCAAAATCAAGCGCCAAACAGTTGACATTTGAGTTTTAGTAGTTCTATTGATCAAACCAAAAGGCCTGTTGTTATATGAAATTACGAATTTTGAGTGTGGGCAGTAAGATGCCTAAGTGGATTGATACTGGATTTGATGAATATCACAAGCGAATTCAGCCCATGCTAACCACTGAAATGGTCGACCTGCCTGCTGCCAAACGTGCCAAAAACCCGTCAGAGGCTAATTTGGCACAGTATCGTGAGCAAGAAGGCAAAGCTATTTTAGCTACCCATCAGAGTAACTCCCGTGAAAAACTGTGGGTGCTGGATGTTAAAGGTAAGATGCTGTCCACCGAGCAGTTAGCCGACAAACTTAGCGACGCTATGCAAATTGGAGATGATGTGGCTTTAGTCATTGGTGGCGCTGATGGTGTCTCTCCTGAAGTCTTGGCGGCAGCAGACTTTAAATGGTCATTGTCGCCGCTTACCCTGCCCCACCCATTAGTGCGTGTGGTATTAATGGAGCAGTTATATCGGGCAATGAGCATTAATAACAATCACCCTTATCATCGCGGCAATTAGTCACTCTTGGAGGATATAGGCTGGGGTAACAGCGAACTTAATGGCGAATTTAGACCCTAAAATGACGCCTTTGCCAAGCTGCTTTAAAATGACTCACCCAGCCCCCATAATTAACTTATGACACATTCAAATACTTCCTCCAATTCCGCGTTTAGCGTGCCGGTTTCAGTGACCCCGCTCACCAGTTTTGAGCCAGTGACCACTCAGACCCAAAAGCCACAAGTCCGCTCTAAGCAAGCGCTGGCCACTTTGCCAGCGTTATTTATTTCACATGGAGCGCCCACTTTGGCGCTTGAAAAAAGTGCCACTACCAACGCCTTGGCTCGTACGGGACAGAATCTGCCCAAACCAAAAGCCATTGTGATCATGTCGGCGCACTGGGTCACTCAGACTTTAGAGATAGCCAGTAACCCTGCTCCACAAACTTGGCATGATTTTTCAGGCTTTAGCCATGAGCTAAACAGTATTGAATACCCAGCTTCAGGTCACCCAGAGTTGGCAGAGTCCCTCTCCGATCAACTTAATAAAATGGGTGTCATCAATAGTCTAAACCCACTACGTCCTTTAGATCATGGCGTCTGGGTACCGTTAATTCATTTATACCCTGAAGCAGATATCCCTATCGTTCAGCTGTCTTTACCCAAGCATTTCGATGCTTATGCCTGCTATCAGTTAGGCAGCTTATTTGCTGAGTTACGCCGCGAGCAAATCTTGGTTATTGGCTCAGGCAGTATCACCCACAACCTTGCTGCATTAAGCTGGAATGCTGAAAGTGAAGACCCTATTGCTAAAGCGTTTAAGGTCTGGCTATTACATCAATTAAAAACCGACATTCCTGCTGCATTAGATTGGCAGCAATTTGATCAGGTAGAGCAAGTTCATCCCAGCTCTGAGCACTTATTGCCGCTATTTTTTGCCCTTGGCTGTGGTCAGCGGGTCTCCGTCATTCATGAGAGCATGGCTCATCATAGCTTAGGCATGGACGTGTATCGCTTTGATTAACTTCAGGCACACAACACCCCTTAAAAGCGTCATTTTTGTTAAAATAGACGGTTTTTACTGCTCCTTTTGAGTTTATTTTTAATATCTTAATCATCACCTTCTTTTGACTTTTATAAGCCTCTTAGGATTCTCTTATGACTGATGCCTTAACTTCAACCGCTCCCACTAACTCTAGCACTGCGTCAGACACAGCCAATGAAAACGCCGTCGTATTGCTTTCAGGCGGGCTAGACTCTGTGACTTGTTTATATTGGGCAAAAGACCGCTATGCCAAGGTTACTGCTGTTAGCTTTAACTACGGTCAACGTCATAACAGTGAGTTGGTTGCGGCCAAAAACATTGCTAACACAGCAGGTGTCGATCATAAAATCATCGATATCGATATTGCTCAATTGGGTGGCTCATCGCTCACCGATCATGACATGACTATCCCTGACGGCGATGCAGACAAATTCCCAACTCATACCGACAGCATAGACAACGATGCCATTCCTAACACTTATGTACCGGCACGTAATACCATATTTTTGTCCTATGCTTTAGCTGTGGCAGAAGTCACCGAAGCCAACCACATTGTCATTGGAGTCAGCTCAGTAGACTATTCAGGCTACCCTGATTGCCGACCTGAATACATCGAAGCCTTTGAAGTGATGGCCAACTTAGCGACCAAAGCTGGTGTGACTGGGCATAAACTACACATCCAAACCCCACTACAGCAACTGAGTAAGGCGCAAACCATTCAATTGGGCAACTCACTTGGCGTGGATTACTCTCAAACCATATCTTGCTATAAAGCGGATAGCGAAGGCCGAGCTTGTGGCATTTGTGACAGCTGCACCTTGCGTAAAAGAGGCTTTAGTGATGCCGGATTAGCAGACCCTACCCGTTATTCTGCTGGCTAAATACTCTGTTTTGGCCGTGAAGTTTGTAACTGAGTAGCAACAATTTATTGCAACTAAATAGCAAAATTCATTATTAATCTGGTTCTTAGCTTGATAAGGTATGGCATTAGATTAACTAGGCTAGTCGCTAAGTTAAATCCTCAAGATTATTATCAACCAGTACCCTACATAAGTACTGGATAACTATGAATATCATTATTTTAAGCCTCTAAAGGATTGTTGTTCATGAATTTTATTTCAAAAAGCTTTTTATCTAATAAATTATTGCCACTGGTTGCATTAGGGACTTCTGCAGTTATGTTTGCCACTCCAGCTCAAGCGTTGGATATCAAACAAGAACAGGTTAACAACTGTGTTGCTACGGCGGTTAAACTAAAAGTTGCAGACAATGCTACTGCTAAGAAGTTCTGTGGCTGTACCGTTGATGTCCGTAGTAAGATGACTTTAGGTCAAATGTGGGAAATTGAAAGTTATGCCCAAAGCGGCAAAGACCCATCAACCCTACCTTACGCTAAGACCATGCAAAAACAATTACAACAATGTGGGAAAGGCCTGAAGCTAAACCCACCACAAAAGCCAAAAGCGTAACTTCCTCGCTTATTTGACCCCTTATTGGTCACAACTTACTTAGGCTGGCATTCGTCAGCCTTTTTTATTGTCTATATTTTATTGGCTATAGTTTTACCTAACGCTTACACGCCACACTTTGAGTCATTACGCAATCTTAGGTAAACTATTATGAATAACTATAACAGTCGTTTAAATTGATAAGTGATTTTAAATATAAAAGGAAAATACCATGGCCAAGCCTACTGATGAAATCATTGCTCTACCTGACTTTCCTGTTGCTATCGTTCAAAAGATAGACGGTGAAATGGTCGAAAGTGAAATTGTGCTCGATCAATTTGTTGAAAATAAAGACAAAGGCTTAATTCTTTATTTCTACCCACGTGACAACACACCAGGCTGTACCACTCAAGCCGTCGATTTCACCGAAAAACTGCATGAGTTTGATGCCTTAGGTTATGACATTATTGGTGTTTCAAGAGACAGCATCGACTCTCATAAAAAGTTTATTGAAAAAAAAGAACTACAAATCCCTTTAATTAGCGATCCCGACGAAAAGCTATGCCAACACTTCGATGTCATTAAAGAGAAGAATATGTATGGCAAAAAGACTCTAGGTCTTGTGCGTTCAACCTTCGTCTTCGATAAAGAAGGGAAGCTTACCCACGCTCAGCGTAATTTACGCGCCAAAGACTATGCCGACAGACTATTAAAAACCTTAGCATAAACTTATGCCTATCTAGAGTGTAGCTGATAGTTTAGATATTCAGCCTTTCGCATCATTAAATAGGCAAAATGCGGCCTATATTGGCTATTTTTTGCCTTATTCCTAGCATCAATAATTAGAATCATTTTTTAGGAAAAAACTTATGACAACACCTCAATCCTCCTCTGAAAAATCCATTCGTCACGTTGATGCCGTAGTCATCGGGGCCGGTACTGCCGGTCATAATGCTTATCGTCAAATCAGCAAAGTGACAGATAACGTGGTGATCATTAATGAGGGTATCTGGTCTACTACTTGTACCACCATGGGCTGTATGCCTAGTAAGTTATTGATCGCAGCCGCTGATCGTGCCTATCACTCTAACCATTCAGATGAGTTTGGGGTAGAAGGTAACGCGACCATTAACGGCAAGCAAGTGATGAAACGGGTGCAAGATGAGCGAGATCGCTTTGCCGGCTTTGCCCTAAAAAGTGTCGATAGCTGGGATGAGAACAATAAAATATATGGCCGTGCTATTTTTTCAGAATCCGGATTGATTGAAGCTCATACCGCTGAAGGTGATACTCAGTACATTAAAGCCGACCACATCATTATCGCTACAGGGTCAAAACCCTTCGTACCTGAAGGCTGGAAGTTGTCTTTAGGGGATACTCTACTAACTTCAGATACTATTTTTGAATTGCCTGACCTACCAAAATCTATGGCAGTGGTGGGCGCTGGCGCTATTGGTCTTGAATTGGCTCAAGCCATGAGCCGTCTTGGGGTGGAAGTCGTTATCTTTAACCGCAACAATATTGTGGGCGGCCTAAGAGATGAGGAAATTAATCAAAAGGCCATCGCTTGCTTCTCTAATGAGCTTGATTTGCGTTTAAATACCACAATCGATAGCGTGACACGCGATGATAGTGGCGACACGCCTCAGGCCGTGATTCATTACACAGACGCTGACGGCAAGGCTCAAACTTGGCGCGGTGAGAAAGTCTTGGCGGCTACTGGTCGACGCAACACCTTGCATACACTTGGACTAGAGCACGTTGGCGTTGAATTAGATAAAAGCAACCGTCCTTTAAACTTCAACAGAGTAACCGGCAAGATCGAAGGCACCAATATCTATATAGTTGGTGATGCCAATGCTTATATGCCTTTATTGCACGTCTCAAGTAATGAAGGCTTTTTATCTGGTAAAGAGGTGGCTTTAAAGATTAGTGGCCGTGCCGATGATGTTAGCATGAGTGAAGCCATTGCTAATGACTCAGACTCCACAAATAACAGTAATATGCTAAATGACATCTCTCCAGAGAAGTCACAAACTGAGACCACGGCCATGGCAGTGATGTTTACTGAGCCACAAATTATGAATGTGGGTCAGTCGTTATTACAAATCAAAGAGAAGGGTCTGCCACATGTCATCGGGGAAGTTAGCTTTGACAATCAAGGCCGTAGCCGAGTGATGGGGGTCAACTGTGGTCTATTACGTATTTATGCCTGCCCTGAGACCCACCTTATTTTAGGAGCCAGCATGGTCGGACCAGATGCAGAATATCTGGCCCACATTCTAGCCACAGCCATTACCAATCAAGTAGATATCGATGGTTTACTGGCCAGCCCCTTCTACCACCCTACTATCCTTGAAGGGCTACGTACCGCGTTACGCGATACCAGCAGTAAGATTAAAAAATACTCGTCTTAATCTACTGTGTATATAGATAAACCAAAAACACCCTGCTATAGCTATTGCGGGGTGTTTTTGTAATAAGTAAGCAAGCTTCTAACAAGGCAGCCTCAACTTACCTTCATTTTGTTGTATATTAATACTCTGGAGGGCTGGCAAATGGATCGCCCTAGACAATGACCAACTATAGGATTACCAATGGCAAGAGAGACTGGCTCACAAATTAGCGCATTTTTTCAAGATATTATGCACGATTTATACTCGAGCTTATATCTTGCGATTGGCGGTGATTTAGAAGAGGAGAGTCGAGACTGGGCCTCTCGTGGGGTTGAGCTTGCCAGCACCACCATAAAAATCATTATTTTATTAATGATTGTCGGCTCTTTTTATTGGCTATTAACCTATATTACTAAGCGCTATAAAGACCGATTAAAGCTATCAGACAGACGACTAGGCATCATCCGCTCTGTCTTGCGATACATATGGGTTGTCAGCTGTGTGCTTGCGGTCATGAGTCAGATAAACATTGAGCCTGCCACCGTATCTGCAACCGCCAAAGCCAGTATATGGGCCGGTATTTATTACGTGCTATGGACCTCATCTGAACAAGTCATCAGTCGTGTCTTAAAGCACTATGGGCTTAATGCCTCGATAGAACAGCTGCTTAAAAACGTCTTCTCAGTATTAATCGTCGTACTAGGACTGGCCAGTGTTATGGCTCAGTTTGGCTTCGATATCGTCTCGTTAGTAGCGGGTCTGGGTATTTTAGGCTTGGCAGTGGGTTTTGCGGCGCAGTCCACCATCGCTAACTTTATCTCTGGTATTACTATTTTATTAGAGCAGTCATTTAAGGTCGGTGATTGGATTAGTATTGGCGATAATGAAGGCCGGGTTATCCTCATCTCGCTACGCACCACCCGTATATTGACCCGAGATAATATTACCGTCATTATTCCTAATGCTACGGTAGCTTCCTCTGAGGTCACTAACCTGACTTCAAAGAATTTTATTCGCTTTGATATTCGAGCCCGTATTGCTCTAGAGGCTGATGTTGAACAAGCCAGACAGGTTATTATGCAGGTGCTTGATGAGACTGAAAATGTCCTAAAACGTCCTGAACCCTCTGCTACCGTGGACCATATTAGCGACTTTGGTACCGTGTTTATTATCCGTTATTGGGTGAAACCTGCTGCTGTGGCTCGTATGCCGGTATTAAAAGAAACCCTACAAGAAAAAATTAAAGCAGGCTTTGAAAAAGAAGGTATTAATATCCCTTACCCTCATATGAGACTACTTATGCCTTCAGACACAAAAGCCGCTGATATTGAAAGAAGTTTACAGCCAAATCCTGTACACAGTCAGATAGAAGCTGATAACTAACCACCCATAAATGACTCAAAATTTAGCTTATTTGTAGAGCCTAGTTATCTCCTAGTAGATGAGTGTGGTAAAATCACTGCTAATGAATGTACCACTCCCACCTACCGGCTTATTTAACAGCCTACTTATCATAAGCAATCATCTTTTTAACAATACATTTAGCACTCAATATATTTAATACTCAATCTCTCCTATTTGGCTTAGCCGCCTGAAGATTGACTTAGTAAATTTGAATTAATAAATACAACGTAAAGGCCAACTATGTCCACCCCCACAACAGAAAATATCTCTACCAATACCGACCTCAACGCTCAGCCAGCAGATTTAAACAAACGCTATGACATCATCGTTACCTGTGCCGATGGTTTAGAGGCGCCGCTCCAAACTGAGTTAGGCAGCATGGAGATTGACTGTGAATTTAAAAGCACAGGTCGTATCGCGGTCCAAGCAACTTTAGAACAGATTTATAAAATCTGCTTATGGTCCCGTGTCGCCTCGCGCGTATTACTGCCTATTAAGAAACGCAATATCAATAAAGACTATGATGTCGCCGAGCAGCTAAATGGTCTGGCTCAAACTGTAGATTGGACCCAGTGGTTTGGCTTAGACAATACCTTTGCCATTCGTATGAGTGTGGATAAAAGGGTTCAAGTTAGCCAGCAATTCGCCATGCTACGTATCAAAGATGCTATTGCCGATACCTTTAGCGAGAAGCTTGATGCCCGTCCTGATGTCGATAGCAGCAACCCAGATTTTCCTATCTATGCCACAGTGAACGACAAGCAAGCTGAGATTTTCTTAGACTTATCAGGCACCAGTTTGCACCGCCGTGGCTATCGTGTGGCCATGACCGACGCCCCACTAAAAGAGAACTTAGCAGCAGGCCTACTGTATACTGTGGGTTGGCACAAAAAGAAAAACAGCTACAGTGCCTTAATTGACCCTATGTGCGGCTCGGGTACCTTTATTATTGAGGCGCTACTGATGCATTGCGATTATGCGGTAGGTATCGATAAAGCTGAGTCACAGTTTGGTTTTTATAACTGGCAAGAGCACAACAGCGAGCTATGGCAACAGTGTGTGGTGGATGCCCAAGAACGCTTTCATAATGGACTAGAAAAAGCTGCTGCCGGTAAATTGCCTACTATTTTAGGGTTTGATGCTGATGCAGGCGCTATCAAAGCGGTGCATAAAAACTTAATCGCGGCGGGTCTGATTGAGCTGATTACGCATTTAACTTTAGAGCAGCGCCCCCTATCTCAATTGAAGATAGCTTTGGCCAAACCACTATTAGATCGTAAGCTAAAACGTCCACTTGTCATTACCAACCCTCCTTACGGTGAGCGTCTAGGTGAAAGCGACTTTATTAAGCCGTTATACCAAGGCTTAGGCTTAACCTTGCAAGAGATTTTTGATAAGCAAAAATATCAGCCTATGTTGGGTTTACTAGCCGCTCACGTTGAGCAGGCTGACGTGCTGCCCATTGAAGAGCCTCAAACTCTGCGCTGTCATAACGGTGCCATCACGGTTTATTTCCGTCATGGTCAATTGATTCGTAAGGAGGGCGACAGTTTAATCAATCGCTTTGAAAAAACTGAAATCAAAGTCGATGAAGCACAAGACTTCGTAAACCGTCTACAAAAGAACGTGAATCATCTAAAAAAACTGGCCGCCAAAGAAGATGTAACTAACTTACGTGTTTATGATGCTGACTTGCCTGACTATAAGGTGGCCATTGACGTATATGGCGACTATGTCCATGTGCAAGAGTGGGCACCACCGAAGACCATTCCACCAGAGACCGCTCGCAAACGCTTTAACTTAGCGTTAATGGGTATTCGCGAAGTATTTGGTATCAACCGCGAACAAATCTTTATTAAGACTCGTGCCCGTCAGGTTGGCAACACCCAGTACGGTAACCCTGATGGCAGTGCCAAAGCTAATAAAGACGCACCAGAGCCAAAGAAAGACAATCGCAACCGTTATAAAGGCAACAAGTTCCAGCAAGCGCGTGAAGAAGCCAAACGTCAAGAAGCTCAGCGTCTAGCACAGAAAAAACGTAAAATGCATGTGGTGCAAGAAGACGGTGCTTATTTCTACGTTAACTTCACCGATTACCTAGACACCGGCCTGTTCATTGATCACCGTAATATGCGCGGTCTAATTCGCTCAGCCAGCCGTGGTGCAGATGTGTTGAACCTATTTGCCTATACCTGTACTGCCAGTGTGCATGCGGCACTCGGCGGCGCAAAATCAGTGACCAGTGTTGATTTATCACAAAACTATCTGGATTGGGGCAAACAAAACTTTGCGCTAAATGGATTGGACGTAACCACAAGTCGTTATCAGTTTATCGCCTCGGATATCTTCGATTGGATTAAAGACAACACCGATCAATTTGACGTTATCTTTATCGATCCACCGACCTTCTCAAACTCGAAGAAGTTCCAAGGTACCTTTGATGTTCAGCGTGACCACACTGCCCTAATCAACCGTGCGATGAACCGCTTGGCCAATGGTGGTGTGATTTACTTCTCGAACAACTATACCAAGTTTGAGTTAGATGAAGAGCTGTATAACCGTTATGAAGTCACTGAGATTACCAATGAAACCATTGGTTTTGACTTTAATCCTAAAAAACCAATCCACCAAAGCTTTGAGATCCGTCATAAGCTTTAGTCTTTAAGACTGTAGTTGTGGTTATAAAAGAAGCCCCGCTAGATAATCTAGCGGGGCTTCTTTAGCTTTGCGATGGTAATGTCTGCCATTTAAGCATAAACACCCCAAGTCACTCGATCATTACCGCCATAATCTTGGCGGGTTTCTACTTGAGTATAACCAAAGTCAGTGAATATTTGACGCACCAATTCACCTTGATCATAGCCATGTTCAATGGCCAACAAACCACCCCTGACTAAATAATCTCTAGCTTGCTCTACTATCTGTTTGATATCTCCCAGTCCATTATCTGGCGCAACCAAGGCAGATAAAGGCTCAGCTTTTAGCTTATCCAAATGCTCGTCATTATCAACGATATACGGCGGGTTGGAGACAATAACATCGAACACAGGTTTGTCAGCCGCCCGCTCAGAGTTCTCAGAGCTATTTAATACCGAAAACCAATCGCTTTGTTTAAACTCAATGTTGGTCACGTCATTTAAGTTAGCATTACGCTTAGCAACCTCTAAGGCAGGCTTGGAATAATCAATGGCGGTGACTTGCCAGCGATTGGGTGCTAAAGCCTGCAGTTCATGCGCCAAACTAATCGCGATACAGCCGGAGCCAGTCCCTAAGTCTAATAACCGCTGGGGTGAGTTATTGGTATCATCAGTCTGGGCATGATTATCAATCCAGCCCAATACCCGTTCCACCAACACTTCGGTATCGGGTCTGGGTATCAAGGTATGTTCATTAACCTCAAACTCTAGCGACCAAAAGGCTTGCTTACCGGTCAGATAAGCCAGTGGTGTGCCAGATTGCATTTGAGCAATACCGGCCTCAAACTGTGTTTGCTCAGACTCAGTTAACTGATAATCGCCATCGGTAATCAAAAACGAGGGCGACTTTTGCAATACGTACAACAACCAATCTGTTACCCAGTGGCCGGGAACGTTCGCATAGTTGGCCTTTTTTAGGGCAGTTATTGACGGACGTAAACTGGGATTAGTCATATAAGTATCGCCTTTAGCATTGTATTTATTCAGCCCTAATCTTTAGCTGTATTGCTAGGATTTGAGTCTGTTAAATCAGCTACCGGATCATCGTTTTCACCGATAACAATCTTTTTATCGACCACATAAATGAGATATAAGATCGGCAGACCAATAGCGAAGGTAAAGACAAAGAAGAACGGATAACCCATATTATCAACAATCGTTCCCGAGTAACCGCCCAACACTTTTGGCATCAAGGTCATAAGTGATGAGAAAATGGCATATTGCACAGCCGTAAATCTAATAGAGGTCAGTGCTGATAAGAAGGCAATAAACACAGCACTGGCAAGACCTGCCGCTAAGTTATCAAAAATAACGGCCATGTACATTATTGGCAAGTTACCTGGATTATAGGTCAAGATGACAAATAGCAAGTTGGTTGCACTGGCCAAGAGAGCCCCTACCATCATCGCTTGCATAATACGGAAGCGCTGAGCCAGCAAGCCGCCTAAGAAGCCTCCACCGATACTCATAATTACGCCCACAAGCTTCACTGCGTTGGCAATATCCGTTTTACTAAAGCCCATATCTTGATAGAAGACGTTAGAGATAACCCCTGCCACAATGTCTGAAATACGGTATAGACCGATTAACGCCAATAGTAACAAGGCTTTTTTGCCATAACGACGGAAAAAATCGAGGATAGGGTCAATCCAAGTCGCCATAGCCACTTCTTTACGCACCAGGCCCACTTGTACTAAGACGTATCCTGCAGCCACTGCAGCGGCTAAACTGGAGAGCAGATGCAAGGTTTCTACTATAAATCCGATAAAGACCGCTTCAGTCTCTGGCAACACTTTGCCCAGCAGCACATAGCACACGATGAAGGAGAAAACAGCCGCCACAAATAAGAGTACCAAGCGCACATAATCACTTCGGGTTTCAGCCACTAAAGGAGCTTTATTGATAATCTTGGACTGGTTAATGATAAAAAACAGTAGTAATAAGGGTGCTGCAGCAATTAACACCATGAAATATAGCTTAATTCCAGGCAACCAGGCCAAAGGCACTAAGGCAACTGCTGAATTAAAGATCTCATTAATCACAATATTAATGAGATAAATAAAACCAAATAGCAATCCAGGAACCAGTAATAGAGCTGAGTAACTCAGGAATACTTTTAGGTTTAACTGCTGCTTATTCTTTTGTAAGGTTTCAGCAGTCGGCTCATAACTGGCAAAGGTTGTCAGCAAGCCCAACGTCATAACGGCTGCCATGATGTAATAAGTATTACGCCACGCTTCATAGCTATAAAAGGTTTCTGTAGAGCCAAAGTAATCTGCAAGATATAACGCGCCGGCACCGGCAACAATCATACCAATGCGATATCCTGATACATAGATTGAAGATAGGATAGACTGCATGGCAGGCGGGGCCAGCTCAATACGATAAGCATCAATAACAATATCTTGAGTGGCCGAAGAGAAACCTAGCAGCACCGCCGCTGCCGCCATATAAACCAACACATGCTCATCAATAGGGTTCACTCGGGCCATCAATATAATGGCGAGTATCACCAACAGCTGAGACACGACCATCCAGCCACGGCGTCTTCCTAACCATTTGGTTAAAAAAGGCACCGGCAAGGCATCGATTAACGGTGCCCAAATGAATTTGAACGAATAACCCAAGGCTGCCCAACTGAACATGGTCACTACGCTTCTATCAATTCCCGCTTCTCGCAACCACAGCGATAAACTTGAGAAAATCAATAGAATCGGAATACCGGCCGAGAAGCCCAAAAACAACATGATAATGACACGAGAATCTAAATAAGCTTTGGCCGCGTCAGACCATGACTTTTTAGGAGGTGCAGTTAGCTCAGCTTTTGAGCCGTTTTCGTTAGTTGGGGTCGATACAGACATGGCAGACCTATGGTTATAAAATCAGAAAACCGTTATGTTACTTTAGAATGAAGCACTTGACTAGCCGTATCGTACCAAGCGTACAATTCACTAAGTTTGCAATAATGTTGAAAATAGTGATATCTCAATAAATAACGGTATAATGTCCGAGCAACTCGTCCAATCTTTTTATAATGACCCGCTTATCACCCCTCTTCCTGCTTGATAATAAGCTTACATTATTAGACAAGCTTATATTATTTAGTAGATATTGAGCAAAAGTGACACAGGATATATTTATGGCAATTGATGTAGTCGTTAACCAAAGACATTTACAAATTCAGCTTAAGCAATTAGAAACCGTTTGGCATACGGTTATTAATGGCTACAACTTAAGCCAAGCTGCCCAAGTGCTACACACCAGCCAATCGAGCTTATCCAAACACATCTCAGCATTAGAAAACCAGCTAAAAGCCGAAGTCTTCGTGCGTCAAGGCAAGCGTTTAACCGGTCTGACCCCAGTCGGTGAAGCTTTACTACCCCATATTGAATCTATTTTCACTGAAATCCGTACCATTGAAAATATCAGCTTAGACTATAACAACCCTCATACCGGAACACTGACTCTAGCGACCACTCACACTCAGGCGCGCTATGTCCTGCCTAACATTATAAAAAAATTCAAAGAGCAGTTTCCTAAAGTGCAATTGGTGCTACAGCAAGCAGACCCACAAACTATTGCCAATATGGTCATCCGTGGTCAAGCCGATATCGGGATTGCGACTGAGGCCTTATTACAAAACTCTTATCTGCGCTGTTACCGCTATTATGATTGGTCGCACCGAGTTATTGTACCCAAAGACCATGAGCTGGCTGAGCTTGAAAGTATCGACCTTCCTACCCTAGCCAGCTACCCATTGGTAACCTACCACGGTGGTTTTACCGGTCGTGGCGCTATTGACCAGACCTTCCATGAGGCTGGGTTAGAGCCAGAGATTGTACTAGCAGCCCTGGATGCAGACGTTATTAGCACTTATGTTGGCGCTGGCCTTGGCGTGGGTATTATTGCTGAAATGGCCTTTGAACCTGGTCATTATCAAAACCTAACTGCCATTCCTGTGGATCATTTTGGCCGCTTTACCAGTTGGATTGCGGTGCGTGATGATGCTGAAATACGTCAATTTGGTAAAGCTTTTATCAAACTTTGCCAACAACAATTTGGCAACTAGAAAACCAAATCTGCAATTTAGTTAATTTAAAAGGTGCCCATCGCATCGGCACCTTTTTTAGTTTGGTCATTAACTTATCTGATTGTTACGATTTATTAATATTCAACCGGTCTACTTGAAACTTAAGCCTTATACTCTCATATCAATAGGTAGAACAAAACAAATAATATTTTCATGAAATAGGCAATAGATAAACCCTTTGCCCTTAAAGGCTTTATCAACTCTGCCAATGGAGACCCTATGACTGCAATTCCTTTATCTTTTTTAGACTTAGCCCCAGTTCCAGAGGGTCAAACCACAGCCCAAGGCGTAGCATATACCGTTGATATGGCTCAAAAAGCAGAAGCCATCGGTATGAATCGCTTCTGGATGGCTGAACATCACAATATGCCCGGTATCGCTAGTGCAGCAACTTCTGTGCTGCTATCGCACATCGGTGCTAAAACCAATAAAATCCGTATTGGCTCAGGTGGTGTTATGCTGCCCAACCACGCCCCGTTAGTGATTGCTGAGCAGTTTGGTACTTTACAAGCTTTGTATGGTGACCGTATTGATCTAGGTCTAGGCCGTGCCCCTGGGACAGATGGGGCCACTTTTAGAGCCCTACGTCGTCAAATGCAAGATGCCGATCGCTTCCCGCAAGATGTCCAGGAGCTTTTATTTTTCCTAGGCAAGGATTCAGACAATAGTCCGGTTCAAGCCTTCCCAGGTGCCCACAGTAATGTGCCCATTTGGATTTTAGGCTCTTCATTATTTGGGGCAACTTTGGCCGCTAAGCTTGGCCTGCCTTATTCATTTGCCTCGCACTTTGCGCCGCGTATGATGACTCAGGCCATTGCCACTTATCGCGAAAACTTTGAGCCATCACAGTATTTAGATAAACCTTATGTGATGCTTGCGGCCAATATGTTATTGGCCGATGAGGACGCTACTGCCCGTTATCACTTTACCTCTGCCCAGCAAAGCTTCGTGCGCTTACGCCGTGGTGGTCGTGGTCAGGTGCCTGCCCCTGTAGAGTCTATGGACAGTATTTGGAGTGCGCCAGAGCAAGCCATGGTTGAAGATGCTCTAGCCATCTCTTTTGTGGGTAGCGTCTCATCAACTCGTCCGTTATTAGAGCACTTCTTAGAAGAGCATAAGCCGGATGAACTGATGGTAACGGCAAATGTCTATGACCAACAGGCCCGTTTACGCTCTTTAGAACTAATCCCTGAGTTGGGTGTGTTTGATTTGAAGCCTTAACCTTGATTTTATCTTATAGCTTTACAGCATCAATTTTTAAAGGTTAAAAAACAAAAAAAGCCGATATTTAAAATATCGGCTTTTTTATTATAAACAGGAAACTGATAAGCTTTAATATACACAAAATTCGACTGAGCTATAGCCTGAACCTATCATTCTAACGGTATGTTGACCTTTATTACGGGTGACATAACTATAATTATAATAACCTTGATCCGGCAAGATTCGACCTTTGCTGTCTCGGACTGATTGCACAACGGCATCGGTCTGAATCACTAGCTCTTGATTTGCACCCAAGAATAATTTAAACAATCGACCTTGTTGTAAGTTGCCAGTAAAGCTACCACAGTAACTGCCTTTGGCAAAGGTAACTTGCGTGGTTGGCATAGCTTGAGAGGCTAAAGATAAGGATAATGCCAAAGCCGCTATACCTGATTTGATAATCCATTTCGACGTCATAATGCAGCACTCACTTTTAGATAAGGGATATTTTTTTATTAAAGTATTTTAAACAAAGCAGTGAAACAAAGCATCTAAATTAATATACCACTTGGTTAAGTAGCTAACAACTGCCAATTGCTGACAGGGCAATCGCACTACAAAAAGTCAAAGAAGGAGTAAAATATAGCAACCGATCCATAAGAGGTAGCTATTATGCTCAATGATCCAAGAGAGTTCTTTGCCAAACTCAATGACCCAAGACGCCAAAACAAAAACCTCTATCATCCACTAGAGAACGTCATATTTATTGCGCTAACCGCT
>NZ_FUGD01000060.1 GCF_900162815.1 Psychrobacter pasteurii
GTCCTTGCCTATAGTATGCTATGACTTTTATCTTAAAGTCTAGGTCGTAACGCATAAAAATACCCCATAAGTTGTGTCCAACTTATGGGGTTCAGTTCAGAATCACTGGGCGCTTTTTATTCTATAAGCAGTTAACAGCTAGACAATTAGCCTAAGATATCAACCAACTCACCACGTACCATGTGCGGGCTGACGTAATCGTTAATTTTCACGGTCACAAATTTGCCCATCAGATCTTTTTTCTGTTGCTCAGTGGCTTTAAATAAGACTGAGCGGGTGTTGTCAGCGGTCCCTAATAGTTGGTCTGGGTAGCGATCAGCCACTTCTTCAACCATCACGCGTAAGGTTTTGCCGACCATCTCTTCGGTTTTCTTTAGCGTTGAATCACGAATCACTTTTTGAAAGATAGCCAAGCGCTCTTTTTTGGTCGCTAAGCTCACATCATCTGGTAATTCAGCAGCAGGCGTACCTGGACGCTTTGAATAAATAAAGCTATAAGAGTGATCGAAATCTAAATCTTTGGCTAGATTTAGCGTATCTAGGAAGTCCTCTTCAGTCTCGCCTGGGAAACCAATAATAAAGTCACTAGATAGGTGCATATCTGGGCGAACTGCCATCAGCTTTTTGATCTGATTGATATACACATCAATAGTATGGTTGCGTTTCATCGCGGCTAAGATTTTATTAGAGCCACTTTGTACGGGTAGGTGTAGGTGCGATACCAGCTGTGGCAACTTAGCATAAGCCTCAATGATGTCATCAGTGAACTCTAAAGGATGACTGGTGGTGTAGCGGATACGCTCGATACCGTCAACATGAGCCACATAGTGTAGTAACTCAGCAAAGCGGCAAATGCTGCCATCGTCTTTTTCACCGCGATAGCCGTTTACGTTTTGACCCAATAGGGTAATTTCACGTACCCCTTGCTCCGCCAAGCTATCGATTTCAGCCAGTACATCGTCTAGTGGGCGAGACAACTCTTCACCGCGGGTGTAAGGCACCACGCAGAATGAGCAGTATTTTGAACAGCCTTCCATGATAGAAACGAATGCACGGTAGCCTTCTACCTTTGGCTCAGGTAAGAAGTCAAATTTCTCGATGCTTGGGAATGACACATCGACCGTACCAATACGGTCTTTGGGCTTAACATCACGCTGATGGGTCGACTTATCATAAAGCTCAGGCAATCTGTGTAAGGTTTGTGGACCGAACACCATGTCGACATAAGGGGCGCGCTTTTGGATATTATCGCCTTCTTGTGAGGCCACACAGCCACCCACACCAATGACTAGGTCTGGATTGTCTTCTTTTAGCTTGCGCCAGCGGCCCAGCTCAGAGAATACTTTTTCTTGAGCTTTTTCACGGATAGAGCAGGTGTTCATCAACAGCACATCGGCTTCTTCGATATTGTTAGTGACCACCATGTCATGAGAGTCGCCCAGCACGTTACCCATTTTTTCTGAGTCATACACGTTCATCTGGCAGCCTTGGGTGGCAATATAAACTTTCTTCTTTGCTGTTCCTGCAGGCTGATTGGCTTGAGCTAAGCTATCCACAGCTAGGGGTTCAGCTGAGTGTGAGTTATCCGCTGGTTGCTGACGAATAGTTTTAGGGTCAAATAAAGTAGCACTCATATTAAGCAGTCCAAGATGATAGTCAGTAAAAATTATCAAATATAGATAATAAAGAGGGTATAAGACAGATACAGCGATAAAAATATCGGTAAGGGATGCCCATTTAAATGGCAATAATTGGACGTTATTATAACATAAGCTAGTGGGGGTTGAATGTTAAAGCTATCAGATATAGAGTCGATTGTTAAAAAATTAAACTTTGTAAGCAAGCCTGCAACATCAGCTTACATAAAGCATTTTGGCTCACCCTGTTTGTTGCCTATAATCTAGACGAAGACGTGTTTTGATTTAATAAGCTAACTTTTAAATTTTTTAATAATAAGATTGTATCTATGCTAAAAAAAACCTTTACTAATAAACTACCAAAACAGCTAAATACTACGATTAAAGCACGTGGTTTTGGGGCTAAGGCACCTATGGCTGTCTCCTTATTAGCCCTCATGGGTATGACCCAGTTTGCTTGTGCCCAGATCTCTTGGCCAGGCAGCAGCTCTAACTATAGCAATGACACCAGTATCAACTACTTTAATGAAGCCCTGGCAGCTGGTGAGCGCCGAGATTCAGGGGCTTTGTACCAGTATGAGCAAATGATGGGTAATGGCTTATTTGCTATGTATCCTGCTTACTGGCGCTTAAATAATGACATCTCTACCTTGCATCCCAACGTGGTAACCCAGTTTGCTAGCCAATATAGCGGCAGCGTTATGGCAGAGAAGCTGGCTGCAGACTATGCAGAAACCAAAGCTCAGTCTGGCGACTATAATGCCGTGCGCCAAGTGGCCAACTATGTTCACAATGCGGATGATAGTGAAAAATGTGCAGTGGCTTTAGGATTTAATAATGGCGGTGATGCCATGAGAGCAATGGCGCTAAAGCCAGATGTTTGGTTAACTACCAAAAAGCAGCCCGCTTTATGTAGCCAGCTTGCTACAGAAATGAATGGCAACCCGATGATTAATAACGCCGACCGTAAACAGCGCTTGTTGCGTATGTTACGGGTGGGGAATACCGGCGACATCATGGCCTTAGCACAGTCACTAGGTACGCCTATTGCTTATAGTGAACTAAGTGAAATTCAATTAAATCCTGCTGGGTTTTTAACCCGCTTTGGCAATCAGCCCAATAGTGTAAAAAACCAGTACTTATACCTTTATGCCATTGGACGCATCGCTGATAAGTCTTACCGTGAAGCGGCCATTCAAGTAGATTTCGACATTAAGCAAGATAACAATCGTCCGCAAAAACTAATTAATGAAGAGACTCGCCGTTATGCCTATCGTATCCTGGGCGTGAAGCGTATGTACTACAATACCGATGATGGCTTTAATGATGAAGCAATTACTTGGTTCCGTAACAGCTTGGGCGAATCATTTAACTATGAAGAAGCGGAAGACTATGCCACCGCAGCCATTCGTTTTAGTCAGTGGAATGATTTAATTAACGCCATTGGCAGCATGGACAATGAGGTTCAAAAAGAAAATATCTGGCAGTATTGGTTAGCGCGTGCCTACGAGCAAGTTGGAGATGGCAATAAAAAAGCCTTGGCTCGTCAGATTTATCAGCGCTTGGCCAACAACAGTGATTATTACGGGTTTTTAGCTAAAGACAAAGTCAATCAACGCTTTAGTGCGGGCAGTACCGCTTTGCCTAATGTGGCAAGTAGTGATACCAATCGTATGCTTAACGATCCTCACTTTGCCCGTGCCTTTGCTTTGTATAATGCAAATGCCAGCCGTACTTATGCCAACCGTGAATGGAACTGGGCGGTGAAAAAAGCGCGCGATAACAATGACAATAAGATGATTGTTGCAGCTTCTAAATATGCGCATGATATGGGCTGGCTAGACCGCTCTATTTATGCCATCGATAGCACAGAGGGCTTAAATGCCTTTAGTTTATCGCATCCAATGCCGCATCAAAACGAAGTGGTTCGTTACAGCCGTCAAGTGGGTATTGATCCGGCTTGGGCGTATGGCATCATGCGCCAAGAAAGTCGCTTCGTTAGTACGGCACGCTCAGGTGTGGGTGCCAGTGGTCTAATGCAAATTATGCCAAATACTGCCAAATATATTGCGCGTAACCTAGGCGAGACTTACAGTGCTAGCCGTGCCAATAATGGCGATACCAATATCCGTTATGGTACTTGGTATATGAGTGATATTATGGGTAAATTATATAATCAACCGGTACTGGCTACAGCAGGCTATAACGCTGGCCCTAATAAAGCTAAGCGTTGGCAACCTGTTTATGGCTCATTAGCTGCCGACCAATATGTAGAAAGTATTGCATATCCTGAAACTCGTAACTATGTCAAACGAGTGATGGAAAACGCCACCATTTATAGCAGTTTATTAGGTGCTAACATGTCTATTTCACAGCGTATGGGCACCATTCCTGCCGGCTATTAATAATTAGAGTAGGGGATAGCAAGAGATAAATTGCTATCCCTTATTTTTTATAAATTTACAGATAATTAGGTTTGAGCAAAATTTTGAAAGGTGCTACACTTTTACCGCATTAAAAATGTACACCGCTTTATAGAAGGCATTGTCAGCCTGCTACGATTTTTTTAATTGAATACTTGTGCTCTTATGATGATAAGTAATCAGTTCAAAGAGTCTTAGGTTAGGTTGACACTCTGGTAGTGATAGGATGCATTGTAGAGTGTGATTTGCAGCGGATGAAACAGCTGTTTAATTGGGCCCTGCTACATTTGGGCAAATGTGCCGTCACTTGCTAATGGTTGCCTATACATGACAGCTCTTGTCATAACCCAATGGAAAAAAACCTCACTAAATCTCTAGGAGAATTAAATGAAACAACCTGTTCGCGTTGCCGTTACTGGTGCTGCTGGTAATATTAGTTATGCTATGCTGTTTCGTATTGCTTCAGGCGAAATGCTAGGTAAAGACCAGCCTGTAATCTTACAGCTTTTAGAAATCACACCAGCACTTGACGCCCTAAAAGGGGTTGTTATGGAGCTTGAAGATTGTGCCTTCCCATTATTAGCGGGTGTGGTACAAACTGATGATGCTACCGTTGCTTTCAAAGACGCAGACTACGCTTTATTAGTAGGTGCTCGTCCTCGTGGTCCTGGTATGGAGCGTAAAGACTTACTTGAAGCTAACGCTGCTATCTTCTCAGCTCAAGGTAAAGCTTTAAACGAAGTAGCTAGCCGTGATGTTAAAGTATTGGTTGTGGGCAACCCAGCTAACACTAACGCTTTAATCGCTCAGCGTAATGCTCCAGATTTAGATCCACGCAACTTCACTGCTATGACTCGTCTAGACCACAACCGCGGTTTAGCTCAATTAGCTGAAGAGACCAACACTACTGTAAATGACATCAAAAAAATGATCATTTGGGGTAACCACTCATCAACTCAGTACCCAGATCTAACTGAGTGTACTGTTAACGGTAAGCCAGCTTTAGATCAAGTTGACCGTGACTGGTACGAAAACAGCTACATCCCAAGCGTACAAAAACGTGGTGCAGCTATCATTGAAGCGCGTGGCGCCTCATCAGCTGCTTCTGCTGCTAACGCTGCTATCGCTCACATGCGTACTTGGGCTCTAGGTTCTGATGAGAACGATTGGGTTTCTATGGGCGTATACTCACAAGGTGAATACGGTATCGCTGAAGGCCTAATCTACTCGTACCCATGTACTTGCAGCAACGGCGATTGGAAAATCGTTGAAGGCCTAGATACTTCATCTGAATTCTCACAAGAGAAGATGAAAGCGACTGAGCAAGAGCTTAGCGAAGAGCGTGATGCAGTTGAGCACCTACTTCCATAGTAGAGGCTTGATGGGTTTAAATTAATTTTTTAAATCCTTACTGCCATAAAAAAAGCCTGCATTTTTGCAGGCTTTTTTGTCTTTTATTTTCATAAAAATTTGAGGCGATTGGATTAAGTCGACTGACCCAAATTGTTAGAACTTAAAAGCCTTATTATTAACACAATCGCAAAGCTTCTAAATACTTTTCGCACAATCTTATTAAGGGCTTTTGCTAGAATAAATGAGTACTAAGCTATTTAAGCTATTAGCGACAATAAATAATACAAACTAAAAGCCAATAAATTTTTATTAAATAGAGGAAAAGCTATGTTAGGTGAACCAGAATATACTATGAATGAACTTTTTGCTCAGTTGGGTCTAGAAAGCTCAGATGAAGCCATTGATAAATTCGTTGCTGAGCATTTATTAGACAAAGACACTTCATTAATTGAAGCTGATTTTTGGACCGATTCACAGCGTGCTTTCTTACAAGAAGAGTGGAAAAGAGATGCCGCTTGGGTTGAAGTTATTGATGAGCTAAATGTTCGCCTACACCCTACGGCCTAATTTTTGGTCAGTAACTATTTATTCAGTAAGTTATTCAGTAGCTATTTGTATTAGTGAATAACTTATATTTGTGTATACAAAAAGGCCTTCTAATTAGAAGACCTTTTTTAATGCAGTTTTTAATATCAGCTTTTGGCTAAGATCTAGCTACCCACTATTGTGTATAGCTGTTGCTAGTAGTCCCAAAAGAGGTCGAGCTAGCCGCATAGTTTTCAGCTGGATAGCTAGGCTCTGAGGTGGCTGCGGCCACAGTATTAAACGAAGAGCTGCTGGTTTTATACAAGCTGTTATAACGATTAAGTACCCTTTGAACGTAGTTGCGAGTTTCTCTAAAAGGAGGAACCCCTCCGTATTTATCTACGTTACCTTCGCCTGCGTTATAGCCTGCTAAGATATGTTCAATTTTTCCGTTAAAGCGTCTGCTTAACCAAGCCACATATTTAGCAGCCCCTTCGATATTTTCTGAAGGGTTCCAAGCATTGACCACTGAGAAGCGGCGGGCAGTAGCTGGCATAAGCTGCATTAAGCCTTGAGCACCCACAGGAGAGCGAGCATTGGGGTTAAACGAGGATTCGGTGTGCATCATGGCTTTTAGTAATCCAGGGTCAATACCATGGCGTTTGGCCGACTCAAGGATGTAATGATCGTAGAGATTATTGCCAGACCCAATGCTACTGCTGTTTGAATTGCTTGGATTGGGGCTATTTGGCATATCACTAAAGCTTCTAGAGTTTAGCGTACTAAAGTAGCTAGGCTCTTGGATAGTTAAGGTGTTGGCCGTTGTTACATCTGCCCCTGAGTTTGGGTAGTAGTTAACTTTGACTTTCTTTGAGTATTTGTTGAAGTTACCAGAAGGATTCACATTGGTGAGGAGTACCTGACCAGAATCATCTTTATAAATGTACATATTTCCAGCATTTGCTGCCAATATGCTTGAAGAGATAATTATTGAACCGGCAACCAAACTGGCTGAACGAGTTAGAACTTTATTCAACAATTCAGTCATATTCATTATTCACTTATTTGAGGCTATACAATTTATATATTAGCAGGTTGTAATGTAGTAGTGGCTTACAGGTTTGCCGATAAGATAAGAGCAACTTATAAGCTTGCTTAAACTATATAAACTACGATAAGACAACGTAATATAGCACTATTAAACATTTATATCTAACAGATAATCCCTTCTGTATCCGATAAACAGCAGTTCAGAAAGAATAAGAAATATTGTTACTGGAAGTAAGTTTTAAGCCAGTATGGTCTGTTTATTGTTAAGAAAAACAGTATCGTTTTATGATAACCCCTCTTATAGCAGTGCCGTATAGCGATGCAGTAAAAACCTAGATTTAAAACTTATAATTTACAGCCTTACTGATAATTTACTTAAAGTATGGCCAGCAATTAAAGTAAGGCCGCCAAAAATATGGGTACCCAAACTGCAGTAACTAAGCCATTAACCGCCAAACCAAATGCTGCATATCTGCCCGCAGTCTGACTGATTTGCCAAGCTTCTACAGTACCAAAAGCGTGGGCAGCTAAGCCTAAAGCAAGCCCTTTGGCCCTATCATCTTGTACATTGCGGAATAGAGGTCTGGCTACCGCACCGCCGAGTAATCCTGACACAATGATAATGAGGTTGGCTAATGCTAGAGGGGATTTGATAATTTCCGCCACGCTTAATCCAATCGGAGTGGTCACAGAACGGGTGGCAAAGGCCAAAATTGTGTCATGGCTCAAGGATAAGGCATAAGCCATTCCCATAGGAAGTAAAGCCCCAACTAAGCTGGCTATTAATACAATAATAGACAGCTTTTTAATAGGCAATCCCTTTAGGTTCATCGTGGCCAAAGGAATGGCCAACAACACAGTCACGTAGCCCAAAAGAGGGTCAAATATGGGCTTAGCCACCGCATAGTAATGCTCATAGTCCCAGCTGAAAATAAATAAGAACACCAGTACCAACACCAAGGCGGTAATTACCATGGGTAGGCCGGCGATTCGTTTGGATAAAATGCGGGCCAACACGTGGGCTACCAAGGTCAGCATAAAAGCGGCAAATACCGTAAATAAAGTGGTGCCTTCAGGCATAAGTTGTAATAGATTCATCACTTATCGCCTTAATTATGAGTATCGTTAGAAGGGTTTGAGTTGGCCTTAGTAGAAGTTGGATCTTTTTCTACTGGGGTTATATCTTGATCAGTAGTGGCATTTTGCTCACCATTTAGCCAGACGTTAGACAGTTTTGCCAGACCCCATAAAGGAATTAAAGTACTGATAACCAGAGTTAGCATAATTCCCCATAGCTCATCGCCTAGTCCAAAGATTAGTAAGCCTGCCCCAGCAGATACCGGCAAAAATGCGAAGCCACTGTCTACCAATAAAGTGTTACTGGCATTAGTAAGCCATTCTGGAACTCCGATTGTAAAGCGCACCACCATCAGTAGGACAAAAAAAGCAATCATGCCCACAATATTGCCCGCACTGGCAAAGCCCAATGCCTGACAAACTAGCACTGCAGTTTCACGAATAACAATGACAATAGCTAGGGTTAAAAGAATGGCTATGGGAAGTGAAAGACTAGATCTGGGTTTCGACAACTGATTATTAGAAGAGTTTGAAGCGGTGGGCATGAGTCATCCTTAATAATCGAGACTAAAGCAAAGACAATAAGCTATGGAAGCTAGATTCTACCAAATCATATCAGTTAAAGGGGAAGCGTTAAGCAAATTTTAAACCAAAAAAAAGAGCCTTAAGGCCCTTTTTTAATAAAATTATGAGAATTGCTATAAATCGTTGTTATAAAACAAAGCTAAATTAATCGTTAGACTCTTGTTCAGAAAGTGACTCTGGGTTCTCGTCTAGCTCATAATCAGCAAGTTCTTCTTCTAAGTTAGCATCAGACAGTAGCGCTTGTTCAGCCTCTTGTTTTAACTCTTTTTCAAAAGGCTCAAGCTTAGGAATTAATAGCTCAGCTTGCTCTTTTGGTAATACCTCAAAAGGATCAATATCTGATTGACCTAACAACTGCTGCAATTTATCTGCAGGCAGACGCAAAGTTAAAATCTCATGACCAGACTCATCATAGCTTTCTTGTTCTACCACATCTAAGCGATACAACTCATTTTTTAGATTGCCGGCATGAAAAGGTAGGGTTAACTCAAAAGTATTTAACTTACCGGTAAGCAGTTGTTGCACTGCAGTGGTCAGCATGCTCATGCCTAAGTCTGATTTGGCAGAGACATAGACACGGCTGGGTACTCCAGGTTCACTATATTTGATGCGCGCAGGCTCATCTGTCAGATCAATTTTATTGTAGACGTTTAGCACGGGCACATCACTGTTAATCTCAGCCAATACCGATTTAACAGCTTTTATTTGCTCGTGCATATCTGGGCTTGAAGAGTCGATGACGTGCAGCAATAAGTCCGCTTCTAGCGTCTCCTCCAAGGTGGCATGGAAAGATTCAACCAATTCGTGAGGTAAGTGGCGGACGAAACCTACAGTATCTACCAACACTACGCGGCCAACACCTTGCCAGTCTAAGCGTCTAAGCGTGGGGTCTAGCGTTGCGAATAACTGGTCGGCTGCATAGATGTTTTCATCAACCAAGCGGTTAAATAAAGAGGATTTCCCCGCGTTGGTGTACCCCACTAAAGACACGGTTAATACATCAGACTTTTGACGTTTGGCTCGACCTTGAGCTCGGGTCTGCTTAACTTTATCGAGTCTGGCTTTTAGCTGCGTCACGCGAATTTGTAGTAAACGTCTGTCCGTTTCTAACTGAGTCTCACCGGGACCGCGTAAACCAATCCCCCCTTTTTGACGCTCTAAGTGAGTCCAACCTCTGACTAGGCGGGTAGCCAAGTGGTTTAATTGCGCTAACTCAACTTGGAGCTTACCTTCATAGGTACGAGCGCGCTGGGCGAAAATGTCTAAGATAAGCCCAGTGCGGTCTAACACACGACATTGTAATAAGGCTTCTAAGTTTCGTTCTTGAGAAGGGGTAAGGCTGTGGTTGAAAATAACAATATCTGCTTCTAAAGCTTGTACTTGTTCAGCGATTTCTTGCGCCTTACCACTACCAATAAAATACTTAGCATCGGGCTTTTGTCTTGATCCTGTGACTACAGCCAACTGCTCAGCCCCCGCAGAATCGACTAAGAGTTTGAACTCTTCTAAATCATCTGGGTCTGAGATTTGTCTAACTTCTAAATGTACTAAGATGGCGCGTTCACCACCTTCGTGTCTGTCAAAATACTGCAAAAATATCCACCTATTCTTAAAATTTAAGGGAGACAACCTGAGCGAAAATAGAAGTATTGAGTGATTCTCAGGTCGTTATGTCTTATTAATGCCGTTAAATGAGTGAAATTAAAAGGGGTAAGGGCAAAAATAGTACAAATATAAGACAATAAATAGTAAGCGAATCAAAACCAGTGAACAGTTGATTACTGGAATTAATTTATTTGCTATACTCTTTTATCTTAAAATTTTTTGGTTCAGAGTTTATGGTTAGGATAGGTCATCAAGCTGTTCAAGCCATAGCTTTTATATTTTTATTAATCAGTTAAGTACGGGCCTTGCTATGAGTTTGAAATCTAAAATTGAAGATGCCTTTAAGTTGACTACCAGAAATAGTGTCAAGCGGAGTAAAACAGCTGTGGGCCTAGTAGATACAGTAATTGGTGGCTATAGAGCCGCAACGAAGATTGATGCTTGGCGTGAGCCGCCAAGAGATATTTTGCCCAAGTATATTCAAGCTTTTTGTCGTAAATCAGCCAGAGCCTTAGGAGTAGAAGTCATTGAGGTTGAGCCTGTACCTAAGACACATGCGCTGTGGGCCTCTAACCATGTTTCATGGATGGATGTTCCTGTGATTGGCAGTGTTAGTCCGGCCTTTTTCTTATCGAAGGCAGAAGTGGCGAAAATGCCAGTCATGGGGCCTTTGGCTAAGGTTGCTGGCACTTTGTTTATTCAACGTGGCTCAGGGGATGCCGGCTCGGTCGCTTCACAAATGGCTACTTTTTTAAAACAAGGATACTCAGTCGTATTTTTCCCTGAAGCCACCACCACCAACGGAAGACAAATTAAGAAGCTACATGGCAAGTTACTACAAGCAGCGATTGATGCAGATAAGCCCATTCAGCCCGTAGTTCTGTGTTATGTAAACAAAGAGGGTGAGCTGGATGATACCGTGCCTTATTATGGTGGCATTAAGTTAAAAGATAGCTTGATGAGTGTTATCGATGGCGATTTGGTCACAGCTTACGTATTAGCCTTAGAGCCTTTGTACCCTGAAGATAAGACGCGTGATGAGCTGACGGCTGAGCTTCAAGAGCGTATGCAGGCAGGCTTAGAAGAGCTGCACAGTCGAGTGGTTAAAAGTAAAATGATTTCGTCAAAGTGATAAAAACAACATAATTGTAATCAAAATAGACGAAAACTGTGACATATTAACGGTGTTTTACCGCTATAGTGGCGCATAACTGATTCAATCAAGGAAGTTTTATGCAAAAAAACACTATAGCGACTGATAAAGTCCAAAACAAAAACAAACTAGGCAAGACCTCTATAAATAAGTCGATTGTCAGCAAGACGATAAAAACTAAAGCCGGCAAACTGCTGCCAAAGAAGTTAACTAAGCAGCTGAAACGAGCGCAAGTTATCAAAGGTATGGGCGAGACTATGGTCGGTGGTTATCGCGCCATCTCTAAAGTAGATGGCTGGGGTGAAGTACCGAAACGTGATGATTTACCCCGCTATAACAAGACTTTTTGTCGTAATATGGCCGCCGCCTTCCACATTGATGTTGTGGCTGTTGAACCGATTCCTGAAACTCATGGGCTGTGGGCGGCTAACCACGTGTCTTGGATGGACATTCCAGTGATGGGTAGCGTGGTACCTGCTTTTTTCTTATCAAAAGCAGAAGTAGAATCTATGCCAGCCTTTGGTCGCTTGGCCCGTGCTTGTGGTTCGTTATTTATTAAGCGTGGCTCGGGGGACTCAGGCAAAGTTTCAGGTCAGATTACTGAGTTTTTGAAAAAAGGCTATTCTATTATCTTTTATCCTGAAGGCACCACCACCGATGGCAGCCATATCAAAAAGATATACGGAAAATTACTGCAAGCAGCTATGGACGCCGACAAGCCTATTCAGCCCCTTGTCGTTTGTTATGTCAATGCGGAAGGTGAGCTAGATGATCAGGTACCCTTTGTTGGCGATACCTCATTCACCAAGAGCTTCTTAAATGTTATGGATTGTGGTCCGGTAACGGCTTATATTCTACCGCTTGAGAAAATTGAAACGGCAGGTAAAACCCGTGATGAGTTGACCCAGCTATTACATCATAACTTGCAGCAAGGCCTAGAAGACTTGCATGATAGAGTGCTTCATAAAGCTACTGACTCTAAGGCCACTAACTCAGATAATGCAAAAGAAAAGCAAAAGTCAGCGGCTTAGATCATAACTAACCGCTGAAATAAAAGCGGATTTAGTAGTAGATGTAAAAAAACCACTGGCTACTTAAAGTAACCAGTGGTTTTTGATTTATAGGAATATATTTATATAGATCAGCAGTGGCTTATATAAAGCGTGTTTGTTTCAATAAATGCTGTAACCTAAGGAGATGGGTTTGGCTGCTGAGTATGCACCGCCTCAATAGCTTGTAATACATCCTCACTCAATTCAAGATTAATACTCTCAATGTTAGATTCGAGCTGCTCAATAGAGGTCGCACCAATAATGTTACTGGTCACAAAATGACGACTATTAACAAAGGCGAGGGCCATTTGTGCCATATCCAGTCCCGCTTCTTCAGCAATACGAGCATACTGTTCAGTTGCCCATTTTGCTTCCTCATTAATGTAGCGCTGGAAGCGATCATACATGGTCAAGCGAGCCCCTTCCGGCTGTTTGCCACCTAAGTACTTACCTGATAATACACCGAAACCTAAAGGAGAGTAAGCTAGTAGGCCCACGTTTTCGCGGTGAGAAACCTCTGCTAAGCCCACTTCATACAGACGGTTAAGTAAGCTATAAGGGTTTTGAATGCTGATAGGTCCTTTTAAACCGTTTTTCTCAGCTTCCCACAAGTAGCGCATCACGCCCCAAGTGGTTTCGTTAGACAATCCCCAAGCTCTAATGCGACCTTTTTTGATTTCCTCATTTAAAGCTTCGATAGTTTCTAAAAACGGGGTTAAGTCTGATAAATCTTGTTGGGCCATTTCTTCTGTGTAGCCCAACTGGCTAAAGAAGTTGGTCTCACGCTCAGGCCAATGCAACTGGTAGACATCAATATGGTCAGTTTGCAGGCGCTTTAGATTGTCATCAAGGGCTTCGCTAATGTGCTTGGCATTAAAACGGGTTTTACCCTCACGCAAAAAACGCATGGGTGAGATTTTGCTGGCAAGAACGACTTCATCACGGCGTTTATTCTTTGCAAACCAAGTCCCAATAAAGCGCTCAGTATCGCCTTGCTTATCTTCAGCAGGCGGAGAAGGGTACATCTCTGCTGTATCCCAGAAGTTAACGCCTTGCTCTAAAGCAAAGTCCATTTGCTCATGTGCTTGAGCTTCAGTATTTTGCTGACCCCAAGTCATGGTGCCCAAACAGATTTTGGAAACTTTGTCACCAAGTTGGGGCAGGGTGGTATATTTCATAATAGATACCTTTTTCTTTATTGTATTTATTTGCTTAGTTTGACTTAGTATTTAATAAAGCCAAAAACTACATCAATTGCACGCCCACTTGACCAGGAGGGGTCACTTTAAAGATCTGGACTTTAAATAGTAGCGGTTGGCCGGCTAGAGGGTGGTTAAAGTCGACTTCTACTTCATCTTCAGTGACTTTGCTGACCACACCAGGCAAAGTGTTTTTGCCCTTATCTTCAAACTCAATCATCATACCCACTTCTGGGTTGGCTTCGGTTAAAGCAAATTGAGTGCGGCTGAAGGTTTGTACGTTGTCTTTGTTCCATTCACCAAAGGCTTGCTCAGGCTCTAAATGAGCGGTACGGGTGTCACCAGCGCGCAAGTTGTTTAATACGCTTTCAAAACCTGGCAGTAAGCTTTCATCACCGATAGTTAAGCGTACGGGCTCAGGGCGATTGAATGTTGAATCAATAACCGTACCATTTTCTAGAGCGACTTCAAAGTGAAGTTGGACTTGGCTGCCATGGGTAATACGGGTGTCTTGGTTGGGATTGATAAAGGTGGCTGAGTCTGCAGAAGCATTAGAGTTATTCATAGTTAGGTCACTTAGGATTGTTTTTAGACAATAGGGTGGCTTTAAAGAGGATATTATTCCACTGTATTTGGGCTAAGATAGTTTATCATAAAGCACAGAGTTGCAGGTTTAGCCTGCCACAAAACTGCTTAACAAAATATTATTAAAGACTGCCCCTTGAAACTTAGTAGGAATGGCCTAAAATAGGGAAGCTCAAAGCGATTTATTGTTTAATCTCAATGGTAACTGCCACTTGAGTATTCTGCAATAAGTCTATATAATATAGTGTCCGAAAAATGGGTAAGCTGTCGAAGCATTAATAATAAGCTTAACGTGGCCTAAGATTTATTCTTACAGTCATTATAAGCTTAGACCGCAAATGACGGCTTGGTAGCCCATTTTTTTGTATTTAATAAACGGGAGAAGGATGCCTTATGGCAACAACTAACCAATTGATTCGTAAGGGTCGTAAAGTATTAAAGGAAAAGTCTGGCGTTCCTGCTTTACAATCATGCCCACAACGTCGCGGTGTATGTACTCGTGTATATACTACCACTCCAAAGAAACCAAACTCAGCCATGCGTAAAGTATGTCGTGTACGTTTGACTTCAGGTTATGAAGTATCTAGCTACATCGGTGGTGAAGGTCATAACTTGCAAGAGCACAGTGTTGTACTAATCCGTGGTGGTCGTGTTAAAGACTTACCAGGTGTACGTTATCACACTGTTCGCGGCGCACTTGACTGTGCAGGCGTTAAAGACCGTAAGCAAGGTCGTTCTAAATATGGTGCTAAGAAGCCTAAAGCTTAATTAGCAAATTACTAAATAACATGCATGGGATCGGTGTTCTGCTAATTTGCAAACATACCACCATGCAGTAAGGCTGGCTGGTAACCACTATTTAAACCTATATTCGTATATGGTTATGAATGCCAGACAACCCTGAAGACAAGGAAAATTATTATGCCAAGACGTCGCGTCGTCGCTACTCGTGAGATCCTACCGGATCCAAAATTTGGTAGCCAAACAATCGCTAAATTCATCAACCACGTAATGGTTGATGGTAAAAAATCTACTGCTGAACGTATTGTTTACGGTGCATTAGAGCAAGTTGCTGAAAAACGCAACATCGAAGATCCAGTTGCATTCTTCGAAGAAGTACTTGAAAACGTTCGCCCAATGGTTGAGGTTAAAGCTCGCCGTGTTGGTGGTGCTACGTATCAGGTTCCTATGGAAGTACGCCCATCCCGTCGTACCGCCTTAGCAATGCGTTGGTTAGCTGACGCTGCTTCTAAGCGTTCTGAAAAATCTATGGCTTACCGTTTAGCGGGTGAGTTAGGCGATGCCCATGAAGGTAAAGGTAACGCTGTTAAGAAGCGTGATGAAGTTCACCGTATGGCAGATGCTAACAAAGCATTCTCTCATTACCGCTTCTAATTTAAGCAATTACTCTACAATTGAGTGTGCTTAAGCAGTAATAAGTATAGTTATCACGATTTAGGGCTATTAGGAATAAAGATTCATAATAGCCTCTTACAAAAAAAGTTACATAATATATGGTTTGCTTAACTGCCTAATTTGGTAAATTACAGTGAACGATATAACCGTAATACCGTTAAGTTTTGAGAAGTAATGGTGAGTTGGGAAAACTGCCTACAATACAGACAGTTTCATTCTAGCTAATCGATGATCTAGCCATGAGTACCCAAGCTGATAGTCTGTATAACCTCCATCAGCCCAGTATCATAAAACTGTCATCTTTTGAAGCTACTCTAACCTCCTGCCTATCTCAAGCTATTACAACGAAATAAATTATAAAGACATTCCATTAGGAAAAAATTATGGCACGTGCAACCCCCCTAAACCGATATCGTAATATTGGTATTTCAGCACACATTGATGCTGGTAAAACAACCACGACCGAACGTATTCTATTCTATACCGGTGTAAACCATAAGCTAGGTGAGAGCCATGACGGCGCAGCTACTATGGACTGGATGGAACAAGAGCAAGAGCGTGGTATTACTATTACCTCAGCAGCAACGACTTGTTTCTGGTCAGGTATGGGTCAGCAATTCCCACAGCATCGTATTAACATCATTGACACCCCGGGCCACGTTGACTTCACGATTGAAGTAGAACGTTCAATGCGTGTACTTGATGGTGCATGTATGGTTTATTGTGCGGTTGGTGGTGTACAGCCTCAGTCTGAGACTGTATGGCGTCAAGCTAACAAATATAAAGTACCTCGCTTAGCATTCGTTAACAAAATGGACCGTGTTGGTGCTGACTTCTACCGTGTTAAAGAACAAGTTAAAACACGCCTAGGTGGTAACCCAGTTGCTATGGTTATTCCAATTGGTAAAGAAGACGACTTCGAAGGTGTTGTTGACTTAATTACCATGAAAGCTATCTATTGGGATACAGCTTCTCTAGGTATGGAATACGAAGAGCGTGAAATTCCAGCTGAATTACAAGACAAAGCAGAAGAGTACCGTAGTGAATTAGTTGAAGTTGCTGCTGAAGCAAACGAAGAGCTAATGAACAAGTACTTAGAAGGCGAAGAGCTAACTGAAGAAGAAATTCATGCCGCTATCCGTCAGCGTACTATCGCTAACGAAATCATTCCAATGTACTGTGGTACTGCCTTTAAAAACAAAGGTGTACAGAAGATGTTGGATGCGGTAATTCAGTATATGCCAGCTCCTCAAGACGTACCTGCAATTAGAGGTATCCTTGATGACAAAGACGAAACTGAAGGTACTCGTGAAGCTTCTGATGAAGCACCATTCTCAGCACTAGCGTTCAAAATCATGAACGACAAGTTCGTTGGTAACCTAACGTTCGTACGTGTTTACTCTGGTGTTATCAAGCAGGGTGAGAGTGTTTACAACCCAGTTAAGATGAAGCGTGAGCGTATCGGTCGTATCGTACAGATGCATGCTGAATCACAACAAGAGCTTGAAGAAATCCGCGCTGGTGACATCGCTGCCTTAGTTGGTATGAAAGATGTAGGTACTGGTGACACTCTATGTGATGAAAAAGAAATCATTACTCTAGAGCGTATGGAATTCCCTGATCCTGTAATCAGTCTAGCAGTTGAACCTAAGACTAAAGCTGACCAAGAAAAAATGTCAGTAGCTCTAGGTCGCCTAGCTAAAGAAGATCCATCGTTCCGTGTACACACAGACGAAGAATCAGGTCAGACCATCATCAGTGGTATGGGTGAGCTTCACTTAGAAGTACTTGTTGACCGTATGAAGCGTGAGTTCAAAGTAGAAGCTAACATCGGTGCTCCACAAGTAGCTTACCGTGAAACTATCCGTGGTACTGTTGAGCAAGAAGGTAAATTCGTTCGTCAGACTGGTGGTCGCGGTAAGTTCGGTCACGTTTGGTTGAAGCTTGAGCCTCTAGATCTAGATGAAGGCCCAGAGTACGAATTCGCTGAAGAAATCGTTGGTGGTGTTGTACCAAAAGAGTACCACAGTGCGGTTGATAAAGGTATTCAAGAGCGTATGAAGAACGGTATCCTTGCCGGCTACCCAATTGTTGGTGTTAAAGCGACTTTATACGACGGTTCTTACCATGACGTTGACTCGGATGAGCTATCGTTCAAAATGGCTGGTTCTATCGCATTCAAGAAAGGCTTCATGAATGCTAACCCAGTACTGCTTGAGCCAGTGATGAAAGTTGAAGTTGAAACTCCAGAAGAATACATGGGTGATATCATGGGTGACTTAAACCGTCGCCGTGGTATGGTTCAAGGTATGGACGACTTACCTGGTGGTACTAAGCAGATCCGTGCTGAAGTTCCATTAGCTGAAATGTTTGGTTATGCAACTAACCTACGTTCACAGTCGCAAGGTCGTGCAACATACTCTATGGAATTCCAAAAGTATGCTGAAACACCTAAGTCTGTAGCTGAAGAGATTATGAAGAAATTCTCTGGCAAAGATGACGACGAAGAGTAAGATCGATTAAGTTAAAGCTTGATAAGAGGGGTAGCTAACCATTAGCTACTCCTTGAAAATAAAAAGTAATTACAAGTTCTTGGTATTCCTAAGCGGAATACATTGTAAGTAGTTGATGAATTTATGACCAATTACGTATCAAGGGCTTGTCATTTACTGTTGTTTTCTTATATCATTTGCGACTGACTTGATCACCATTTTCAAGGATCATTATTTTTAAGAACCTTATTTTCTGACAGTCCTAAAATAAATAGTGTTATTTATGACAATTATTTATCCGCTGTCTTAATTGAATTAGTATTAATAAGAGGACATACTCATGGCAAAGGCCAAGTTTGAACGAAGCAAGCCACACGTTAACGTTGGTACAATCGGTCACGTTGACCACGGTAAAACCACTCTAACTGCAGCGATCGCAACAGTAGCAGCTAAGACTTCTGGCGGTGACGCTAAAGACTACGCAGCTATTGACTCTGCACCAGAAGAAAAAGCACGTGGTATTACAATTAACACGTCACACATTGAATATGACACTGAGACACGTCACTACGCACACGTAGACTGCCCAGGTCACGCTGACTATGTTAAAAACATGATTACTGGTGCTGCACAGATGGACGGCGCTATTCTAGTAGTATCAGCGACTGACGGCCCAATGCCACAAACTCGTGAGCACATCCTACTATCACGTCAGGTTGGTGTACCATACATCATCGTATTCATGAACAAATGTGACATGGTAGACGACGAAGAATTACTAGAGCTGGTAGAAATGGAAGTACGTGAATTACTTTCAGACTACGACTTCCCAGGTGATGACACTCCAATCATCAAAGGTTCAGCACTAGAAGCCCTAAACGGCAACGACGGTAAGTACGGTGAGCCAGCAGTAATCGAATTACTAGAAACTCTAGACACTTACATCCCAGAGCCAGAGCGTGACGTTGATAAGCCATTCCTAATGCCTATCGAAGACGTATTCTCAATCTCAGGTCGTGGTACAGTAGTAACTGGCCGTGTTGAGTCAGGTATCGTACGCGTTGGTGACGAAATCGAAATCGTTGGTATCAAAGACACAGTTAAAACAACTTGTACTGGTATCGAGATGTTCCGTAAGTTACTAGACGAAGGTCGTGCTGGTGAGAACTGTGGTGTACTATTACGTGGTACTAAGCGTGAAGACGTACAACGTGGTCAAGTACTAGCTAAGCCAGGTTCAATCACTCCACACACTAAATTTGACGCAGAAGTATACGTACTGTCAAAAGAAGAAGGTGGTCGTCACACTCCATTCTTGAATGGTTACCGTCCACAGTTCTACTTCCGTACTACTGACGTAACTGGTGCAATCCAATTACAAGAAGGTACTGAAATGGTAATGCCAGGCGATAACGTTGAGATGAGCGTAGAGCTAATCCACCCAATCGCTATGGACAAAGGTTTACGTTTCGCAATTCGCGAAGGTGGCCGTACTGTAGGTGCTGGTGTTGTTGCTAACGTTAAAAACTAATTTTAGTTTAACGTAGTAAAGCATTATGCTAAAAAAGACCGTCTCTTTGAGATGGTCTTTTTTTATGGCTAATTTTTAGTTGATCACACTTGCTTCCGAAGATATTAAACCTAGAAGAGGGGAGTTTTGTGACTTGAGGTGGTAATAGTCTAGGGCAGGGCAGATAAATGAGCTTAGCCTTATGAAATTATGATAATACCGCTTAAATAACAGCGTTAATATCAACAAAGCGAGTGATTTAGTCAAAAGTGACTTGAGTTCATCTCAATAAACGCTTAAAATGTCGCCACTAATGACTACGATCAACACAGTATTTCATTGGCTGTGTCTTATTTTGAAAGAAACCTAATGAGTATTACTCACAAGGGTTGCATTCCACAAAAAAGATTGTATAATAGTCAACCTTAACTAAAGGCGATTGGCTCAATTGGTAGAGCATCGGTTTCCAAAACCGAGGGTTGGGGGTTCGAGTCCCTCATCGCCTGCCACTTTATTACTGTTTGAGCTTAACGAAGTTCTAAGCTTAATAGCTTGCTAAGCCTAATAGTACCAAGCACTCTTCTTTTACCATACAGATAGGCGGCATTAATTCTATCGTCTACGTCGTAAGGCAATTCAACTATGAGCAAACAACAGGATAACCTAGAAAGAAAGGTATCTGACGCTAGGCAGGGCGCTCATAATACGTTAGGCAAAGACCTTTCTGGTAAAAGCGCAGTGGAAGTTGCAAAAACCCGTTCGCCAAAAGATATGGCGCTTTGGGGTATTGCCTTAGCCTCCTTAATTGGGGCTACCTTGGTTAACTATAAGCTACCAGGCATTTGGCAACCCGCTAATGATCTGTGGACTAGAGTTGGTATTATTGCTGCTCTGATTATTTTAGCCATTATTTGTTTGGCATTAACCAATCAGGGTCGTAGCTTTAAGGTATTACTTAAAGATGCCAGCATTGAGTTACGCCGTGTCACTTGGCCAAGTAAGAATGAAACCATTCAATACACTTGGCAAAGTTTACTAGTGATTGGTATTGTTGCTGTCATAGTATGGTTGTTAGATAACTTATTTAACTGGTTGGTTGGTATCTTTATTGGCTAGATAGGCCACAGTTAGCCACCAGTAGTGTGAAAATATATAAGGGTGTTGATTCGTTGGCTCCCTTTTAAATGGCTACAAGAAGTAGCACTAGAATAAAGAATTGTTAGGGCTGGGCTTCATATAGTGATTATATAAGCAATACAGCCTGTTTTTTTAATCAGCAATCGTTTGATTGACGTCATGGAGAAACCTATGCGCTGGTATATTGTGCAAGCATTTTCAGGCTATGAAAAGCAGGTCCAACGCTACTTGACGGATCGTATCAATCGCAGTGAATTCGCTGATAAATTCGGTGAGGTTTTGGTACCAACCGAAGAAGTCGTTGAAATGAAAGACGGCAAAAAGCGTAAAAGTGAGCGTAAATTCTTTCCAGGCTACGTATTAGTAGAAATGGAAATGAATGATGATACTTGGCACATCGTCAATGACTGCCCGCGTATTACAGGCTTCATCGGCGGTACTCCAGAGAATCCAGCACCTATTACTAAAGTTGAGGCAGATCGCATCTTAAATCGCCTTAAACAAAGTGAAGAAGCACCGCGTCCTAAGACCTTATTTGAGCCAGGTGAAGAAGTTCTGGTTATCGATGGACCATTTACAGATTTTAAAGGTCTGGTTGAGAAAGTAGATTACGAAAAATCGAAATTACAACTGACCGTAAACGTATTTAACAGACCAACTCAGGTCGAATTAGAGTTTAGTAAGGTTGAGAAATTAAGCTAATTGGCTTCTTAAAACTCAACTGAGCTAAATATTTTAACCCCCGGGGAGCGGATAGCTCTGCTTATCAGCTTGCTTTAACAAATTTGGTAAGTGTGAGCAGTAAGCGTTATCACCCGTAAAGGAGAAAACTCATGGCTAAGAAGATTGATGGTTACATCAAACTACAAGTGCCTGCTGGCAAAGCAAATCCTTCACCACCGATTGGTCCTGCACTAGGTCAAAAAGGTGTGAACATCATGGCATTCTGTAAAGAGTTCAACGCTGCAACTGCTAGCATGGAACCAGGTCTGCCAATTCCTACTGAAATTACAGTATACGCTGATAAATCATTTACATTTATCATGAAGTCACCACCTGCTGCGTTCTTGCTGCGTAAAGCTGCTGGCATCGCTAAAGGTTCTGGTGTTCCAAATACTACTAAAGTAGGTAAAGTTACTCGTGCACAGCTAGAAGAAATCGTGCAAACTAAAAATGCTGATTTGACTGCTGCTGACCTGGACGCTGCTGTACGTACCATCGCTGGTACTGCGCGTTCAATGGGCATCGATGTGGAGGGTGTGTAAATGAGTAAGCTTACTAAACGTCAAAAATTGATCGCTGAGCGTGTAGACAACGAAAAGTTATACACTCTTGAAGAAGCGGTAGCTATTTTAAACGACCTACCACCTCTTAAATTCAAAGAGTCAGTTGATATTGCTATCAACCTTGGTGTAGATCCACGTAAATCAGACCAAGTAGTTCGTGGCGCAACTAACCTACCTGCAGGTACTGGTAAAACTAAGCGTGTTGCTGTATTCGCTCAAGGCGCTGCTGCTGACGCTGCTAAAGAAGCTGGTGCTGACGTAGTTGGTATGGAAGATCTTGCAGAACAAGTTAAAGCAGGCAACCTAGACTTTGACGTTGTTATTGCAGCTCCAGACGCAATGCGTGTTGTAGGTCAGTTAGGTACTATCCTAGGTCCACGTGGCCTAATGCCTAACCCTAAAGTTGGTACAGTTACTCCTAACGTTGCTGAAGCAGTTGCAAACGCTAAAGCAGGTCAGGCTACTTACCGTGTAGATAAAGCAGGTATCATCCACACCACTATCGGTCAGGTTGGTTTCACTGTTGAACAAATCCAGCAGAACGTACAGGCTTTATTATCAGACATCCGTCGTGCTAAGCCAGCTACTTCTAAAGGTATCTACCTTAAGAAAATTACTATCTCAAGCACCATGGGTCCTGGTATCGCATTAGATCCAATCCCATACCGCACAGCTAAGTAATTTAACTAATTTATTAGTTTTTAGTGATGATTCGAGCTCTACTGATTTGTATCTCGAATTATCACCCAGATTTTAAAGTTTTAAAATATTAGGTCAGCTTAGCCAAAGCTATGCTGTCTAAGACCGTAGGTAGGTATGTTAAGGTTGCAATTCTTTTAGAATTAAGATTGCAGGCATACTGTTAATTGATGTCAGTGTTATTTTTCAACTATTTATAGTTGTTCTATAGCCTAATATTGGCCTACGCAGACGGTGACCAAAAAAGTTTGATCATGGGAATTAAATAGAGTTTATCCATTTAATTTCTTATTCATTCTGATAAAGGTGCCGTATTCAGCGTTACTAGAGTGGTTGGACATTATTTATTTAATATCGAGCCATTAGCTTTAGTAATAGAAACGTCAATTCGGCATTGTGAAAGCAATGTTGAAGAGATCAAGGAGTCAACTCATGGCATTAACGCTAGAACAGAAACAAAAAGTTGTGGCTGAAGTGTCTGAAGTTGCTGCAAATGCTTATTCAGCAGTTGCTGCTGATTATCACGGCCTTGAAGTAGCACAGTTAACTGCGCTACGTGAACAAGCTCGTGAGAAAGGTGTTGTACTTAAAGTTGTTAAAAACACGCTAGCTAAGCGTGCTTTTGAAGGTACTGACTTTGAGTGCATGTCAGATAAGATGGTTGGCCCATTGTTATTGGCTTTTTCTACTGAAGATTTAGGTTCTGCAGCTCGTGTAATCCACGAATTCGCTAAAGAGAATAAAGCTTTAGAAACTAAGCTTGTATCAGTTGGCGGTGAGTTGTTTGGTCCTGAGGAACTTGAGCGCGTAGCTAAGCTTCCAACACGCGACGAAGCACTATCTATCTTGATGGCAACAATGAAGGCACCAGTAACCAAGCTTGCACGTACTATGAAAGAAGTACCAGGCAAGTTTGTACGTACTGTTGCAGCAGTAAAAGACGCAAAAGAAGCTGCTTAATCACTATTAGCTGTTTTCGGTTAATACAGTATGATCAACGCCTAGTGGCATAATATTTAACTGTATTGACCTTAATAATTAACTTTAAATTTATCAGAATATGGAGAAATCCCATGGCACTATCTAGAGAAGATGTGTTAAACGCAATCGCTGAAATGTCAGTAATGGACATCGTTGAACTAATCAGCGAAATGGAAGAAAAATTCGGCGTAACAGCTGCTGCTGCTGTTGCTGCTGCACCTGCTGCTGCTGCTGGTGGCGCTGCTGCTGCTGAAGAAAAAGACGAGTTCGACGTTATTCTTGCTAGCTTCGGCGACAAGAAAGTTGGCGTAATTAAAGCAGTTCGTGAAGCTACTGGCCTAGGTCTAAAAGAAGCTAAAGAACTAGTTGAAGGCGCTCCAGCTCCAATCAAAGAAGGCGCTAACAAAGCAGAAGCAGAAGAGCTTAAGAAAAAGCTTGAAGAAGCTGGTGCTACTGTAGAACTTAAATAATAGAGATTTATCTATTATGAGTTCGGTTAAGTAGGGGTCAAACCTTACTTAGCCATAAAGCCAACAATGTAATATGCATTGTTGGCTTTTTTATTGCTACTCGGATTTACTAGGTTGTGAGAGGGTTGCTTTTATAGAAAAGTTATTGTATACTCTCGCACTTGACCTTTTGTATTAGCCTAAATGGTTGGCAAGCGTCACGTTAATATCTTATCAACATCAGCTTAACGAACGTTTAGCGATTAATACAGACCAAGGGACAGACAATTTGCATGTTTAAAACATCGTTAGCTTCTATCCTTTTTATTTAGACCTAGGTACGCTCGTGCTTGGGGTTTTTTTGCATCTGTCGTTTGGCTTCTTTTTTAACCTAAATTAACAACTTTTTTGTAATAATTCGTTTCAATAACCAGCAAGAACCATTAGCTATTAACGTTTGTAATGGGTTTGGCGGCGTCGACACTCAAATATTGAGTAAAAACGTCATGATTGTATGCACAACAGGCATTATCAAAGGTCATTCTCACTGTTTCAATCTGATGATTCCTATTTAGAACTTGAGTAATAAGTTAATTATTAACCGCTTAATTTTTAAAAATGAATCATTTTTATTTTACTGTCTACTGTAAGGACTCTCGATGGCATATTCCTATACTGAAAAAAAACGTATTCGCAAAAGTTTTGCCGAGTTGCCACATGTGATGGATATCCCGTATCTATTGGCGATTCAAGTGGATTCCTATGAGCAATTTTTGCAGGAAAATAAAAAGCCTAAAGCGCGTGAGAATACCGGCCTTCAAGCTGCATTTTCATCTATTTTCCCAATCGAAAGTAACTCTAACAACGCTGAACTTCAATTTGTTGAGTACTATTTAGGTGCACCAGAGTTCGATGAGCGCGAGTGTATTTCTCGTGGATCAACGTATGCAGCACCCCTACGTGTCAAAATCCGTTTGGTTATCAAAGACAAAGATAGCAAAGACAAAAATAGCAAAGCGGCTATTAAAGACATTCGTGAGCAAAACGTATACATGGGTGAAATCCCATTAATGACCGACAACGGTACCTTTATTATTAACGGTACTGAGCGTGTTATCGTATCTCAGTTACACCGTTCACCTGGTGTGTTCTTCGACCACGATAAAGGTAAATCTCACTCAAGTGGTAAGGTGCTTTATAACGCCCGTATCATTCCTTACCGTGGTTCATGGTTAGACTTTGAGTTTGATGCTAAAGACTTAGTATTCGCTCGTATTGACCGTCGTCGTAAGCTACTAGGTACTATTATCCTACGTGCGCTAGGCATGGACACCAATGAAATTCTAGATACTTTCTTTGAAAAAGTGTCTGTCTATAAAGGTGAAGAGCAATTCGAAATCGATTTAGTTGCTGATCGTCTACGTGGCGAGATGGCTCAGTTCGATATCGTATCACCAGACGGTGAAGTTCTAGTTGAGCAAGGTAAGCGTATTAACGCTCGTCGTATTCGTCAAATCGAACAGTCTGGCATGAAAAAACTGGCTGTACCTGATGAGTACTTATATGAGCGTATCTTGGCTGAAGACATCGTTGTAAACGACGAAGTTATCGCTAAGGCAAACACGTTAATTGACCATGAATTATTGGTTAAGTTAAGTGCGTTTGAAGCCAGTGAGTCAATCAAAGAGTTTAAGATCCTATTCACTAACGACATCGATCACGGTACTTACATCGCTGATACCTTACGTGCAGACAGCACAGGTAGCCGCGAAGAAGCGCTAATCGAAATCTATAAAGTGATGCGTCCAGGTGAGCCGCCAACGATTGATACTGCTGAAAAATTATTTGAAAGCATGTTCTTCAACGCCGATCGTTATGACTTGTCAAACGTAGGTCGTATGAAGTTCAACCGCCGTTTAGGTCGTCCTTTTGAAAACAGTGATGATCCAGATGTTAAACGTGAGCAAAGCGTTCTAACTAAAGAAGACATCATCGATGTATTAAAAGAGCTGATCAATATCCGTAATGGTATTGGTGAAGTCGACGATATCGACCACTTAGGTAACCGTCGTATTCGTTCAGTGGGCGAAATGGCAGAGAACCAATTCCGCGTGGGTCTAGTACGTGTTGAGCGTGCCGTTAAAGAGCGTTTAAGCTCTGCTGAGTCTGATAACTTGTCACCACAAGACTTAATTAACTCTAAGCCAGTAGCGGCAGCGGTTAAAGAATTCTTTGGTTCGAGCCAGTTGTCTCAGTTTATGGACCAAAACAACCCATTGTCGGAAATTACCCACAAGCGTCGTATCTCAGCTTTAGGTCCAGGTGGTCTAACTCGTGAGCGTGCAGGCTTCGAAGTACGTGACGTTCACAATACTCACTACGGCCGTGTGTGTCCGATTGAGACACCAGAAGGTCCAAACATTGGTCTAATTAACTCATTAGCAACATTTGCTAAGACCAACGAATTTGGTTTCTTAGAAACCCCATATCGTAAAGTTGTTGACGGTAAAGTAACCGACGATATCGAATACCTATCAGCTATTGAAGAAGTAGGCACCGTTATCGCTCAGGCTGACTCTGAGTTAGATGAAAACGGCGTGTTAGCTGAAGAAATGGTAATGGTACGTAGCGGTGGTGAATCTGTACGTATGCCAAGTGACAAAGTAACGCATATGGACGTATCACCAAGTCAGGTTGTATCAGTTGCTGCTAGTTTGATTCCATTCCTAGAGCATGATGATGCTAACCGTGCCTTGATGGGCTCGAACATGCAACGTCAGGCGGTTCCTACACTACGTGCTGATAAGCCGCTAGTAGGTACTGGTATGGAGCGTCACGTAGCCCGTGACTCTGGTGTTTGTGTTATCGCTAAACGTGGTGGTGTAATCGAAGATGTAGACGCTTCTCGTATCGTTGTTCGTGTAAATGAAGATGAGATGGGTGCAGGCGAAGCGGGTATCGATATTTATAACTTAATTAAATACACCCGTTCTAACCAAAACACTTGTATTAACCAGCGCATCATTGTTAACCAAGGCGACGAAATTGCCAGTGGCGATATCCTAGCTGACGGTCCATCAACTGACTTAGGTGAATTAGCCCTTGGTCAGAACATGCGTGTGGCGTTTATGCCATGGAACGGTTACAACTTCGAAGACTCGATCTTGTTATCTGAGCGTGTGGTTAAAGAAGACCGTTTCACGACTATCCACATCCAAGAGTTAACTTGTGTGGCACGTGATACTAAGCTAGGTACTGAAGAAATCACTGCGGATATTCCAAACGTTGGTGAAGCAGCTCTATCTGCTCTTGATGAGTCAGGTATTGTTTATATCGGTGCTGAAGTAGACGCAGGCGACATCCTAGTTGGTAAAGTAACGCCTAAAGGTGAGACGCAACTAACGCCAGAAGAGAAACTACTGAGAGCCATCTTTGGTGAGAAAGCAGCAGACGTTAAAGATACTTCTTTACGTGTGCCAACTTCTACCAAAGGTACGGTTATTGACGTTCAAGTCTTTACCCGTGATGGCGTAGAAAAAGACGCTCGTGCTAAAGCAATCGAGAAGTCACAGCTAGATAACTACCGCAAAGACTTAAAAGAAGAGCTTCGTATTTTTGAAGAAGCTGCACGTAGCCGTATTAGTCACTTACTAGATGGTAAAGCCATCAGTGGTGGTGCAGGTCTTAAGTCAGGTACAGTATTGTCTGAAACTGAGCTGCTAGAAATGTCATTAGAAACTCTATTAGACATTCAGCCAGTAGAAGAAGTTATCGCTGAGCGCTTGACTCAAATTCAAGAGTTCTTGGTTGATAAGCAAAAAGACATCGACACTAAGTTCGCTGAGAAAAAACGCAAGCTAACTGCTGGTGATGATCTACAGCATGGCGTACAAAAAATCGTTAAAGTTTACTTAGCGGTTAAGCGTCGCATTCAGCCTGGTGATAAGATGGCCGGTCGTCATGGTAACAAAGGTGTTGTGTCACGCATCATGCCAATTGAAGATATGCCATATGACGAACATGGTAATCCAGTTGATATCGTGTTGAACCCACTGGGTGTACCATCGCGTATGAACATCGGTCAGGTACTAGAGACTCACTTAGGTATGGCGGCCAAAGGTCTTGGTGACAAGATTAATGGCATGCTTAAAGCCCAAGCTGCAGTAGCTGAGTTACGTGAATTCTTAGATAAGATTTACAACAAGGTAGGCGGTGAGCAAGCTGACTTAGACAGCTTGAGTGATGAAGATATCATGGCGCTTGCACAGAACTTACGTGAAGGTGTCCCTATGGGTACCGCTGTATTTGATGGCGCACGCGAAGTTCAAATTGATGAGCTGTTAGAGCTTGCAGGCTATCCAACTTCAGGTCAGCAGACTTTATATGATGGTCGTACTGGTCAGAAGTTTGACCGTCCTGTAACTGTAGGCTACATGTACATGCTGAAACTGAACCACTTAGTGGATGACAAGATGCATGCTCGCTCAACAGGTTCATACTCATTAGTAACGCAGCAGCCTCTAGGTGGTAAAGCACAATTTGGTGGTCAGCGCTTCGGTGAGATGGAAGTTTGGGCACTAGAAGCATACGGCGCAACTTACACGTTGCAAGAGATGCTAACAGTGAAGTCGGATGATGTTGAAGGTCGTACGCGTATGTATAAGAACATCGTCGATGGTGAACAGTACATGGATCCAGGCATGCCTGAGTCATTCAACGTACTGACCAAAGAGATTAAGTCATTGGGTATTAATATTGAGCTAAAAGAAAGTAATTAGTCTTATCCTTTAACTCAGCCTAATTCATTGCCTTCAACGGTAAGTTAGGTCATTACTTAAGATGTATTATTGAATATAAATAATAGTGATGACCCGACTACCGTGAACACATATAACGGAGAAGCAACTTGAAAGATTTACTCGATATTATGAAAAGCCCTGCCGACAACGGCAAACGTGAATTTGATAGCATTCAGATTTCATTGGCTGCTCCTGAGACTATTAAATCATGGTCACATGGCGAAGTAAAAAAACCAGAAACTATTAACTACCGTACTTTCAAGCCTGAGCGTGACGGTCTATTCTGTGCCAAAATCTTTGGTCCAGTAAAAGACTTTGAGTGTCTATGTGGTAAGTACAAACGCCGTAAATTCCAGGGCGTAATCTGTGAAAAATGTGGCGTAGAAGTGACCACAGCTAAAGTTCGTCGTGACCGTATGGGTCACATCGACTTAGCTAGCCCAGTGGCTCACATTTGGTTCTTAAAATCATTACCAAGCCGCATCGGTCTACTACTAGATATGACATTACGTGATATCGAGCGCGTATTGTATTTCGAAAGCTATGTGGTAACCGATCCAGGTATGACTTCACTAGAGAAGTATCAGCTTCTTGATGATGAAGATTACTATAAAGCTCTAGAAGAGTTCGGTGATGAATTCATCGCTAAAATGGGTGCTGAAGCGGTTCAAGACCTATTAAAAGACATCGATATTGATCTTGAGATTGATGATCTACGTGAAGCGATTCCAAATACCGGTTCTGAAACCAAGCTTAAGAAGATGTCTAAGCGTCTAAAATTATTAGAAGCTTTCCGTGACTCTAATAACAAGCCTGAGTGGATGGTAATGAGCATCTTGCCAGTACTACCACCAGATTTACGTCCTCTAGTACCTCTAGAAGGCGGCCGCTTTGCAACATCAGATCTAAACGATTTATATCGCCGTGTTATTAACCGTAACAACCGTCTAAAGCGTCTATTAGAGCTTAATGCTCCTGATATCATCGTACGTAACGAAAAACGTATGCTACAAGAGTCAGTGGATGCGCTATTAGATAACGGTCGTCGTGGTCGTGCTATTACTGGCAGCAACAAGCGTCCATTAAAATCGCTTGCTGACATGATTAAAGGTAAGCAAGGTCGTTTCCGTCAAAACTTACTTGGTAAGCGTGTTGACTACTCTGGCCGTTCAGTAATTGTTGTGGGTCCAACTCTACGTCTACATCAGTGTGGTCTACCTAAGAAAATGGCACTTGAATTATTCAAGCCATTTACTTACTCAAAATTGTTATCACACGGTATGGCGACAACCATTAAGCAAGCTAAGAAAATGGTTGAGCGTGAAGAGCCACAAGTTTGGGATATGCTGGCCATGGTTATCCGTGAGCATCCAGTACTACTAAACCGTGCGCCAACACTTCACAGATTGGGTCTGCAAGCGTTTGAACCTGTACTAATTGAAGGTAAAGCTATCCAGCTTCACCCGCTTGTATGTACCGCGTTTAACGCCGACTTCGACGGTGACCAAATGGCAGTACACGTGCCATTGACCTTAGAAGCACAGCTTGAAGCTCGTACCTTAATGATGTCGACCAACAACATCTTGTCACCAGCTAACGGTGATCCGATTATTGTACCGTCACAAGACGTTGTATTAGGTCTGTACTACATCAGCCGCTCGTCAATTAACGCCAAAGGCGAAGGCATGATCTTCGCAACTGTTAACGAAGCGCTGCGTGCGATTGGTTCAAACGACTTACATGTAAACGCTAAGATTAAAGTTCGTGTTACCGAAACCATCATTGATGAAGAAGGCAACCGTACTAAGCAGACATCACTACAAGATACTGTAGCCGGTCGTCTATTAATCTGGAATGTTATGCCTAAAGGTATACGTTTTGAAGAGTGTAACGTTGAGATGACTAAGAAGAACATCTCAAAACTAATGAACTCTTGCTACCGTACTCGTGGTGTGAAAGAAAGTGTTATCTTCGCTGACCAATTGATGTACCTAGGTTTCGCTCAAGCGACGCTATCAGGTGTGTCTATCGGTATTGAAGACATGGTTATTCCACCTAAGAAGAAAGAGCTTATCGAAGCGGCTGACGCTGAAGTTCGTGAAATCGAACAACAGTTTGAGCATGGTTTCGTAACGGCTGGTGAGCGCTATAACAAAGTTGTCGATATTTGGTCACGTACCAACGATAAAGTTGCTAAAGCGATGATGGATAACTTATCTACGGATAAAGTTATCAATGCGCAAGGTGAAGAAGAAGAGCAGAAGTCATTCAACTCTATCTTCATCATGTCAGACTCTGGTGCTCGTGGTAGTGCGGCTCAGATTCGTCAGTTGGCCGGTATGCGTGGTCTGATGGCTAAGCCAGATGGCTCAATTATTGAAACGCCAATTAAAGCTAACTTCCGTGAAGGTCTATCAGTACTTCAGTACTTTATCTCGACTCACGGTGCGCGTAAAGGTCTAGCGGATACCGCACTTAAGACGGCTAACTCAGGTTACTTAACCCGTCGTCTAGTAGACGTGGCGCAAGACTTAGTTATCACAGAGAACGATTGTGGTACTGAGAAAGGCGTTCGTATGACACCGCACATTCAAGGTGGTGAAATCATCGAGAAGCTAGGTGACCGTGTATTAGGTCGTGTGGTAGCAACAGATGTTGTTAACCGTGAAGATGAGATTATCTTACCAGCAGGTACCTTGATTGATGAGCAAGGCGTACAGCTAATCGATAACAATGGTGTCGATGAAGTATGGGTACGTTCAGTAATTACTTGTGATGTACCTCATGGTGTGTGTGCTCAGTGTTATGGTCGTGACTTGGCCCGTGGCCACAAAGTGAACATTGGTGAGTCTGTGGGTGTAATGGCTGCTCAATCAATTGGTGAGCCAGGTACTCAGTTAACGATGCGTACGTTCCACGTGGGTGGTGCTGCAAGTTCTACTTCAGTTGACAACAGCATCTCAGCACGTAACACAGGTTTCATCCGCTTCCATAATATGAAAACGGTTGAACACGTTGATGGTCACTTAGTCATCGTTTCTCGTTCTGCTGAAATCGGTATTGCTGATGAAGTAGGTCGTGAGCGTGAGCGCTATAAAGTACCATACGGTTCAAGTGTTCTAGTGAAAGACGGTGATGCGGTTGAAAGTGGTCAGGCCATTGCTAAATGGGATCCGCACACTCACCCAATTATCACAGAATTCGCCGGTAAAGCACGTTTCAGCGATATTATCGATGGCTCAACTGCTACCGTTAAGATTGATGAAGCGACAGGTATGAGCTCGTTTGAAATCTTGGGTTCAAAAGACCGTCCAAGTAACTCAAAAGACTTACGTCCAGCGATCATTCTAGACACTACTGGCGGTAAAGAAGTGGTTTACTTCCTACCTGCTGAGACTATTATCCGTGTTTCTGACGGTGAAGAAGTTACTGCCGGTTCGGTATTAGGCCGCGTACCACAAGCAACTTCTGGTACGAAAGATATTACCGGTGGTCTGCCACGTGTTGCTGACTTATTTGAAGCACGTCGTCCGAAAGATCACGCTATCATGGCAGAAATGTCTGGTGTGGTAAGCTTCGGTACTTCGACGAAAGGTAAGAACCGCTTCATCATTACCAATGAAGATGGTGAAGTTCATGAAGAGCTGATTCCAAAATGGCGTCAAATCAACGTATTCGAAAACGAAACTGTTGCCCGTGGTGAAGTTATTGCAGATGGTCCATTAAATCCGCATGACATCTTACGTCTACAAGGCGAAACGGCACTGGCTAACTACATCGTTGACGAAGTACAAGAGGTTTACCGCTTGCAGGGCGTTAAGATCAACGATAAGCACATTGAAGTTATTATCCGTCAGATGCTACGTAAAGTAGAAGTTACTGACGCGGGTGATTCTAACTACTTCAAGGGCGATCAGGTTGAATACGCTGATGTGAAAGCACTGAACGAAAAACTACTTGCTGAAGATAAGTTCCCAGTACAGTTTGAGCGTCAGCTGCTAGGTATTACTAAAGCCAGCTTGGCGACCGAAAGCTTCATCTCAGCCGCTTCGTTCCAGGAAACTACGCGTGTACTAACTGCTGCTGCCGTAACCGGTAAAGTGGATGAGTTACGTGGCCTGAAAGAAAACGTGGTTGTGGGTCGTCTGATCCCAGCGGGTACAGGTCTTGCTTACCATGCGGCTCGTAAGAAAGCCAAAGAAGGTAAGCCTGTGTACGACGTAGAAAGTGCTCTAGATGCTGCGTTTGATTTAGAAGCAAACAGCACAGCTCAAGATTTCAGAAGCTTCGATGAAGCCTTTGCTCAAGAGCTTAGCCAAGACAAACCAGGTCAGTAAGCATTAATTACTCACTTGAGTAAAAAATAAAATTAATCGTTATAAAAAAATCCGGCATTCGTGCCGGATTTTTTTATGCAAATAAATAGTGAAATATCAGTTGCTTATTAAGAAATAAGCTTGTTTTTAAATAAAAAATTAAGCTTATATTGCCAAAAGGTCAGTTGGTAAAACAGGAAATGAACTTGATTCGGTCTTAATAAGCCTTTATAACTATAAGAAGCGCAGTTAAGTAACTAAATTAACCAAATATACTATTTGTTTAACTTCTCTGTATTATATGAATAGTAAACTACTGCATTTATTTATTAACAAATCAATAATGACACAAAAATAGTATTATTTATTTTGATTAAATTTTTGAGGCGATCATGAGAAAGCTTATTCTATTAATATCTGCCTTGTTTTCAGCAGGGACGATGAGTAATGCGTATGCTGAAAATAAAACGCCAGACTGTGATAGTTTAAATATCATGTTAATGTCTATGCAAGAGGAGTTGGATATTAATGCCAACTGGCGTACAGCAGGCTCATCACCTCAGAAATTTAAGACGGTAAGTGTCGGCGACTCTAGTAAATCAGCGGATCCTAGTTTTGATATCAACTGCCCTAATTTAAAAGCCAGTTATGATGGCAAAGTACTGAAGATGAAGGCAGACAGTTATAAAGGGATTACGGATCATCTGTATAAGCAGTTGAATCGTGGTGTGGATTTATACAATTATCGTTGGTATAGCGATCCAAAAATAAAGACCGATTTTAAAGTAGATAAGTATAGCTTTGACTTAGAAAGATTATTGCTTACCGATGGTTATATTAAAATGCCAGAGGGGAGCAGTATTAGCAACAAGCAGTCTTTTATTCCCACTACGGCGGTTATCAGTTATAGAGTTAATGGCGGCGCGTTAAAGCCATTATTGGTTAATAAAAGTGTTACCAAATACTCTTCAGACTTTAAAACAGCCAAAACCATCGATATTTACCACAAAAATTCAGATATGAGTCGAAGAGGTTTTGGGGTAGAAAGAATCTTTATTGATAAAGAAAACGGCGTGTTGGAAATTTATAAAGAACACGTTTTCCCGCCCAAATAGATTTTTTAAGATTTTAGTGCTTGTGTCAAATTATAGAAAGCCTGCTGATATTGAGCAGGTTTTTTTGTTTTTAGCGAGGATGAGTGGCATATAAATAACTTATTTATGGTACATTTATCTTTTATATAAGTAGGGTGTGAGAGTAAAAATGGCAGACAAAGGTAGAGTGGCCCGTTATCAAGCAGACCGTACCAATCAGAAATTTTATTTTTGTAGAGTCGCGTGTAAGCAAGCCGGGGAGACGGCAGATAAACAGCTGTACCAAGCACATTGTGAAACGGCTATTTTTCATCTGCAAGGGGCGTTGTGGGCGTTTTTACAAGAATTGGCGCATTTTTATAATCTAGATACCAGCCAGCCCAGTATTGATTACATCGAGACTGCCTTAGAGAAAAAAACGCTAATTTCACCAGAGCTACAGCGAATTAAAATCTCCTTAGAGTCTGGGGTATTGGCCAATATCAGTAAGGCTTATCAGCGCTGTCAGTACGCACCTGCTCCAGATAGTAACGGTATTGAAACCTCAAGCCATGACTTAATTGTCAATGTGGTGACGCTGTCTAATCAGTGGTTGCCTGATGAGCAGACCATTCGAGATTGGCGTACCGAGTTTATGGCTCTGGTAGATGAGATGCGCGGTGGTATGGTTGAGTATTAGCCCTATTAGAGGTTCTGTTATAGACTATAAAAAAAGGCACTACTGGTAACAGCGGTGCCTTTTTGATTGAGCTTGATTAAGCCACTAAGCCATGAGAGGGTAGATTGAGTTTATTTGGCTCTACCTTCACGGCGCTGTTTTAGCTCAGATTTTGGAATCCAGGCCCAAGTCATTTCTACAGTAATCGGATCTCGATCGCTATCTGAATTACGGTCCTCGATAACACAAGGGATTATCATCTCACCTTTAGGAGTGTCTAGGATATATTGACGCTGCTCGTCACTTAATGTTGCTATGGCGGCCATCTGTCCTTTTTTAATCGGACGATAGAAGTTCACTTCATAAGACTTAACCAACAAGATTCTATCTGAAGGTAGGTTAATACCCAAAATAAAACCAGTGGCGGTCTCGGCCAATAAAGTCACTGCCACAGCATGTACCGAACCAATGTGGTTTTGCACTGCTTTTTTATTTTCTAAGCTAACCACCAGTTTATTTGGCGTCACTTCTTCGTAAACAATGCCAGTGGTGCCGACATAAGGTACAATCTTACTAAAGGTTTTGGTCAGTACAAAAGATTGAGTCGACTTAGGCAGCAATTGCACGGCATTCAAGATTTTGGTAAAAGGATTACTAATCTGTTCGGAGTTGTCGCCATCAGCAGCGCCTTGATTGGCTCCATCATTTTTTGATTGACTTGCTGGAAAAGGTAGATTTAGTTGAGCGGCTATTGTGGCTGCTTTTTCAACCGTGGCTTTTTTTGTCGAAGATACTTGCTGTATAAGGTTTGATAACTGGCTCATAACGCGTCCTTTCATAGTTAGAGGGGAATAATGAGATTGAATAAGAGTGGATGCAGTATAGCAAAACCATAAACCAATAAGAGATGATACAGCGGTCACAAAAAGGGGTTGCTGATTGCAAATAAACCCTATCACTAATACTTTAAAAATGCGAAGAGATACTTTTAATCAAGAGAAGAGATACTTTTAACTAAGAGAAGATATACTTTGAACCAAGATTTGAAATCCGATTTAATGCCCATGCCGACTGAGCCTACCAATATCATTTTTACTGGTGTGGCGGGCACAGGGAAGACTCATAGGTTGCTTGAGTTACAAAAGCAATATGATGAGTCTATTGATGCTTCTTGGGAGACCTGGCGGATACAGCAGGTCAGTCATTACGGCTGGTGTGAGGTGGTGTGTGCGGTACTTCTTCTAGAAGATAGATTGATGACGGTACCTGAGATGATGCGTCATCCGTTAGTTCTGGATAAATCAGCGGCCAATAAACGCAATGAAAACATTAATCAGACCTTATGGGTTCAGCTGAACAAACATGCTCATCCAGAATCCGTCACAGTAAATACCAGTCAGCGCTCTGCCAATTCGTATTTTGACAAAACACCAACCAGTCAGTGGTTCTTATTGGACGAAATGAAGCAGATGCTACGCAGTCAGTTGTCTGAGCTATTATCGCTGTATGATGGGCAAGGTAAACAGCATGACAGCCAAGAGTTTGTAGTGAGTCGAAGCTGTCTGGTGAGCTTTCATCAGTCTTATGGCTATGATGAGTTTGTTGAGGGTATCCGCCCTCGGATTAACCCGCAAACCGGTCAGATGCAGTACGAGATACAGCAAGGGGCTTTTTTGGAGCTTTGTGCTAAGGCCAGCAATGACCCCAATCACCGTTATGCAATGCTGATTGATGAGATTAATAGGGCCAATACCTCACAAGTATTTGGTGAGCTTATGAGCGTTATAGAGCCGAGCAAGCGAGCAGGGGGAGCAACCCCTATGGCAGTGCGTTTGGCTTACTCAGGGCGTCAATTCATTGTGCCTAGCAACGTTGACATCTATGCCACCATGAATACTCAAGATAGATCCTTAGCGACGCTAGACACGGCCTTTAGAAGACGCTTTGAGTTTGTCACTTGTTATCCTGACAGTTCGCTTTTAACACAGGTCGAGGATAAGGCAGCAGACAGCGTTAACTTAGCGGCTTTGATGCAAGCTTTAAATCAGCGGTTATTTGCTTTGTTTGGGGCTGAAGCTCAGCTAGGTCAGTCTTATTTTATGGGTATTAATGAGATATCTGAGCTTGCCAAACGCTTATATCGCCAGATTATTCCGCAAATCATTGAATATATAAAGCTCAGCGCTGTGCCGGCGCAAATCCCTGGGCTATTGGCACAGGTGCTATATGGTGAATTGGCCTTAAATGATGGCTTAACTTCAAATAATTCGCTTAGTTTGCTGCAAACGAATGTCGCAAGTAATAGGCAAGAATCGCAGTGGTCACCGGCTATACAAGGTCAGGCTTCTGCCCCAATTGGCCTAAACCCTGACTTCATTGCTGCTGCAACAGTAGGAAGTATGGAGGCAGAAAACTTGTATTTAACAGCCAAACCTTACCAGCTGCTATATACCCGTTATCTTTCTGCCCAGGAGTAAGTTTCTTTGTATTCTGGCTTAGCTGTGCAAAATACTGATAGACAGAGGCTACTTCACCTCAGTGATAGTAATGGGGTGGTTAGCTGCTTTGAGCATCAGCGTCTGAGTCGAGAAGACTTTGCACATGCTGCAGACTTTGAGTATTTGATTGAGCAAGAGTTGCCTTGTTTTAGCATAGAAGTTAAGCGAGGCCAGCTCAGCTTGGTGATCAGTCATTATTTGGCAAAAATAATTTTGCCCAGTGGCTTAACTCTAGAGATATTACCAAAGATTAGTCTGGATGAAGCTAGTAACGCGAAAAGTAATTCCTTAAAATCACAACCTGAACTGGCTAAACGGCAGGCAGATATAGTTCATGCTCGGCAGTGGGTGACTGTCATGCTTGAAGATATCAGTACAGATAATTTAGCAAAGCAGATAACAGCGCTAAACCTAGCAGCTAAAGCTGATTTTTCTATCCCCTCTTATCCCAATATACCGTTTCAATTGGCAAGCACATCACTATCGCTAGATAAGCCTTGGTATGAAGGCTTGCTGGCAACAATCCGTGAAGCGCTGCAACAAGCGGCAATGATTTTGCCCAATCGTTATCAGACTCAAGTAAATAACCAACCTAAAGCGCAAGGTAAGATTAATCTTGCTGCTCAGCTAAAAAACAATTGGCATCGTCCGCATTATTTATACACTGAGCAGGCTGTATTTGAGACAGACCAAGTCTTGGCCCAGTTTTTGGCTACGGCTTGGCAACAGTTGCAGAAACTGTCTTCACAGCCGACACTCAATGAGACAAGCTTTGATCAGAAGTTGCCCAGTAGTTTGCAGGGAGTTATGGCTTTACCTCCTCAAAGCTGGGCGCCCACTTACCAACAGCTGAGAAATAACGCAGCCATTTGGCGCAGCCAGTTTGGAGTCCTGCAAGCACAGACCGTGACTCAGGCCATAGAGTGGGGGTGGTGGTTATTGACCCAAGGCGGGGCAGGCGAGTCGATATACAGCACTGACAATCCATCAGCGGCAGAGTTACCTATTGCAGCGTTAATGATAAATATGAACCATGCGTTTGAGCGGTGGGTGCTAGGCAAGCTACAGAATTGGGTCGCTCAAAATTTAGCAAATAGCCAACTTATCATACAGCCCAGCTTTGATTGGTTATATTTAAAACCTACCGCCTCTAACTTAGACCCAAACATAAAGGTTATCCAAAAACTGATCCCTGATGCTTGTATAGTGACCAAAGATGGCGCAATTAGTCATGTGTTAGACATCAAATACAAAGCACTTTCTCAAGCGAATCAAGTAAGTGGGGCGGATTGGCAGCAGCTTTATAGCTATAAACAGCACTTAAAATGTCAAAATGCCTGGTTAATTTATCCAAAAGCAAAAAATTTTACACAAAGGCTTGACGTTTATGACAATTTCAACGAGAATAGGCACTCAAATCAGGAAGGCAATGTTCTAAAGGGTGTTACACAAATGAGTGTGATTCCATTTGATCCCCAACAGGGTTTGCTACTGATTTGAGGGTTCTATAATAGATTCAACATTTTTTGAAAATAATTTAAAAAAAGTGTTGACAAGATTCAAGTTAAGTCCTATTATATGCACCTCGATAGCGATGACACAGATGATTAAGTTAATTATTGAGTTATCAAAATCGTAAAAAAGAAAAGTAAGATATCGGAGTGTGGCGCAGTTTGGTAGCGCATCTGGTTTGGGACCAGAGGGTCGTAGGTTCGAATCCTATCACTCCGACCACTTTTTACTAGAGCCTTACAGGCTTTTTTTTATGCTTTAAATACGACATTTGTTGATTATTACTCTATATGTGTTTTAATAGCAGTGTAGTTCAATAACAACGATGTTAGCACTATGAGCGCCTGTAGCTCAGTTGGATAGAGCATCTGCCTTCTAAGCAGGTGGTCGCAGGTTCGAATCCTGCCAGGCGCACCACTTTCGCCTGAATTGTAGTACCTATAACGTTAGGTAAGACATTGCACTTTCAATACACTCTGTGTTGATTATGGCGGCTGTAGCTCAGTTGGTAGAGCCCCGGGTTGTGATCTCGGTTGTCGTGGGTTCAAGTCCCATCAGTCGCCCCACTTTTTATCCTTTCTTTTTATATCTCAAAACTCAATATTATATCATTTGCTAATCTAGACGATGTCTTGGTTGGTTTTTTTGCATTTCCGTTTTTTAATTCTATGGCCTAGGGCTGTTTTTATTGATTAATCGAAACTATAGCGGCTACCAAAGTGCCTATGAAACTAAGATGTCCAGCATTAGCAATAATGCTATGATAAAGGAATCTTAAAGAGGGTCGAGGTACTATTATGGCAAACCGTCCAATAACGATTACCGCACGAATTCAGCCGAAAAACGAGGTCAGCTCCGAGCCTGTCGCTCCCAAGCAGGAGCAAGTAGAAGACGTTCAAGCTGTGGATGAGCCTATGACCATGCCAAAGACAAAAGCAGAGTTGATCGCTTTATACCAAACCGAAGCTTTAGAGATAAACAACTCTGTCCAAGCTAAGGAAATGGAAAAGGTGGCTCGCCAGCGGGTGGCGCTGTATGAGCGTCAGCTAAAACGGACTGAGTTTTTTTATACCATTAAGCCCTTATTACGTCCCACTTATATGGTGCAGACATTAAAGTCACAGTTTGTTGAGTACCAACAGTTCCAAATGGCCAGAGCTCTCGATCAGCGTGGCATTATTGATTTAGATAAAAACGAAATGATGTGGCAGCAGTTGCACATCGTTGATGATCTTATTGCAGATATTGTGCATCACATGCCCGCCCAGCAGCCTGTAGGGTGGCAACTGACTTCAGTAAACCGCAACCATCTAAAATTTCCTAACGTAGGTCGACTCAGAGATAAAGACAGCGTGGCCGACCAAGCCAGTCTCAACAGCTATGTATTGGGTCATTTTGGAGTAATGAGCTATACCTATGACCGAGCCTATTTTATTGGTCATGTCTTGGGTTATTTATTCTGTTGCTATTATCTAGCCCACTTGTCGATAGCTTATGGGGTAACACCTCTACCTGAAACTGCAGTGGCGAATTATAAATACTCGTCATTAGAGACCGCGAAGCTGGTCAGGTTATTGCACAGCGTTGATGTCTATTGTAAGCGTCGTATTTATCAGTTGGCCGTACTTTGCGCCCGACTAAGCTGCTATCAACTGGATAAGTATATTGAAAAAATGCTGATCGCTGAGGTCAATGAGTTTGATAAAAAACAACAAATTGAGCATTTAGACGCGTTATTCATACAAGGTATAATGCCAGAGATGCCAGATAGTGTAGATTTGAAACAGTTCCCTGGCGCTTTTGGAGATGAGGGTAAATCTTAATATTAGGCACCGTTAATATTTATTATACAAAAATATATTATATGGTAAGCTCAATGAATTATAGTCGTTAATCGTTTGTGGCTATTACTATTGCGGTTATCAGTATAAAGAGCCGTGGACCTATTTACCTATTACTTCCACCCACTTGACCTTATCGAGCCCTAATAAGGTCACCTTGCTTTTATGAAATGACTTTAATGAAAAACTCAGCAGAAATAAAAGATACTTTGTCCTCTCAGTCCACTTCCGATTCGAATCAAAATAAGGGCTGGGCAACCAAACAACGACTAAAAACCAACCCATCTCGGTTTATTGGCCGAAAAGCTTTAGCGGCTTCATTGGCATTATCATTAAGTTTTGGATTGGTTCCAGGTGGGGAAAGTAATCAGGCTCAAGCGGCAAGTCTGGCAGATTTATTTAGCAGTGCTGAGACTCAGGGTGGTCAAGAGAAGTTCTTAAAGGTAGACCAAGCTTTTTCGGTTAAACCTAGCCAAAGTGGTAATAAAGTTAACATTGCCCTAAAAATCACTCCAAAACATTATCTATATAAAGATAAGCTGTCTTTAAAACTGCCAGAGGGCGTAACGGCTTCTGCAATTAAGTTCTCTCATACGCCACAGAATATTGATGACCCAACCTTTGGTAAGGTAGACGTCTTTAAGCAGCCTCAAGTCACCGCAACGGCGACTTTGACCAACACCACTGCTGCTGCGATTAATGAAGATATTACGGTTACCTGGCAAGGCTGTGCTGATGCTGGGCTGTGTTATCCCCCGCAAACAGAAACATTGGCCATAAGTTTACCGGCTTCTACTTCAGCAAGTGCTGCAGGGCAAAAGAAAAGTTCTGAAGAGACTGCTACGCCTAAGTCAAAAGAGTCAGCTGCGGCTAAAAGCACGACGAGTAGTTCTAAAGCAGCTGCCAGTGAAAAAAGTGCTAGCACTGAGGCAGATACATCTGCTAAACCTAATAATAACTCAGCCGAATCTCAACAAAAGGCGCAGACAGCAACGATTGCTGCGGCCAGTGCTACTCAGGCAGTGGCTAATGAGTCCACAGACGAGGAGTCATCGGCACAAGATACAGAGTCAGAGGATATCACTGATATAGAAGGTGAAGAGGCTCTAGTCACAGATGAAGATGAGCAAGATTTAGAAGCAGCTGAAGACAGTACAGAAGCTGCTTTAATGGGCCAAGACGGCTCTTTAAGTTCAGGCTCAAGTGAGTCTGGTTTGCAGTTAGGTAGCGAGGGAGTGGTTGACCAAGATCCTTTCGGTCTGGCGAAGCACCCTTGGTTGGCTCTCTTATTATTATTTTTGGCAGGTTTGGGTTTAGCCTTAACGCCTTGTGTGCTGCCTATGTTGCCCATTGTCAGTAACATCGTAGCACGACAGCATACTCCTACCGCCAAAAAAGGCCTGATACTAAGTGGTAGTTACGCCCTAGGGGTAGCCATTGCTTACGGTATTTTAGGGGCAATTATCGCTGTATTCGGCCAGCAACTTGGTATTATTGGCTGGTTACAAAACCCGGTTATTCTATTAGTATTTGCAGCGATATTCGTTGTTTTAGCCTTATATATGCTAGATGTGGTTAGGATTCCTGTACCCAACGCCATTCGTCAAAGAACTCAGTCTTTAAGTCAAGCAGGTGATAAGTATTTGGGCAGTACTTTTGGTAGCTTTATTGCCGGACTGCTATCGGCACTTGTGGTTTCTCCTTGTGTTTCAGCACCGTTGTTTGGTGCCTTATTGGCTGTTTCGACCATTGGTAATCCGCTATTGGGTTTCGCTGCCTTATTCATGTTAGGGTTTGGGTTATCAGCCCCGCTGATGCTACTTGGTGTTAGCCAAGGTAATCTAATGCCAAAAGCAGGCGAGTGGATGAATTGGGTTAAGCAAGGGTTCGCTTTATTACTATTTGCTGTGGCCTTGCTATTGGTTGAACGGGTTATGATTAGCCCTGTTATGCTGATGTTATGGGCAATGTGGTTCATGGTAGTAGCTGTATGGGCTTGGAAGTGGAGTGGCCGAGGACAATTATTTACTAAGCCGTTGGCCCTTGTTTTAGGTGGCTGGGCAGCTCTGACTTTAGTAGGGGCAGCTGCAGGCAGTAAAGATTCATGGCAACCTTTGGCTGTATTTTCGCAGCCTAATTCCGCCTTAATCAGTGCTAACTCACAAGGGTTGGCTTCTGCTGGAGCAACTGGTGTTCATAGTGGTGATAAACACATCTATACCTTAGATGAGCTAATTCCTATTATTGAGCAGAACCCTAAAGTATTGGTAGATGTTACGGCAGAGTGGTGCGTTGAGTGCCGAATTATGGACAAAACCTTGTTTACTAATCGACCAGCTGCGATGCAACAGTGGCAATTGGTTAGACTGGATGTGACTGAAACTAATGAAGAATCTGCGCGTATTTTATCTGAATTAAGCTTATTTGGACCGCCTGCTTTATTGTATTTCGTCGATGGTAAGTTGCAGGTTCAGCAGGTAGGGACGGTTGAGCGTAATCAATTTGAGGAAACTTTAAATAGATTTTAAGGGGCTAATTGGTTTAGAATAGCTGTATTATATATTTTAAGTTGAAGGCGTGCTTCAAAATAGCACGCCTTCTTATTGCCCTTAAGTAACAGGTTAAGTTAAAACTATTAGGCATGAAGCCTTAACTTGTTATTACTTGATAAGTACATAATTTTACACTATATTGCTTAACACGTTATCTTTGAAGGCAATGACTGTGAAAAATAATCTGGTACATGACCGTTGTCATATTAGAAAAGCTAATCAAAATGGCAACCGTAAGTTTCAATATTTGATTGCTAAGCTTGGGCTAGCATTAGTGTTAAGCTCTGGTCTGGTATTGAGTGCTTGTGAACCTAATACTGGGGAAACGATAGGCTCGTTAGACAGCAGTTCCAAGCTTAGCAAGATTGAGATAAACTTAGATAACCCCTCTGCTGTTGCTGACGCTAAAGATCTTAACGCATTGCCCATGACTTGCCGTAATAGTGTGATTATGGAAGCTTTTGATCAGCAGCGATCTGCGGTACAAGTGAAAGGCTGTGGTAAGGTAGTAGCAGTGCTGGCTGACGATAATGAAGGCAGCCGTCATCAACGCTTCATTGTTCAATTAGAAGGGGTTCAGCCTAAGCATACCGTGCTTATGGCTCATAATATTGATTTGGCCCCAAGAATTGATGCCCTACAAAAGGGAGATGATGTGGTCTTTTATGGGCAGTATGAGTATAACCAACAAGGTGGGGTGGTACACTGGACGCATCATGATCCGGCCGCTCGTCACCAGCATGGTTGGATAGAGCATAGAGGCCAGCGTTTCCAATAGGCCCAATTTGGATTTATTTATTGGGTGTACTTAATTTTTCAATTACAATTTTGCTCACTATTTTTGTGACTTCTAGCTTTTCATATTAGTCATTGCTTAGTCACTTATAGAGAGTAGTATTATTTTTAGTTAATAGTTTTCTTTATCTTTAACAGTATAATGATTCTTTTACCCTATTTATCAGGAATGCGCATGATTACTTTGCCGGCATTAGTACAGACGTCGAGACTGTCTTCTTCAAAACTTAAGTTTTTGACCCTTTCTGTTGCGGCAGTTTGTTGCGCGCCACTAACCTTTAGTGCTGCCTCTGCCGAGACTGGTGATTCAGCATCGGTTGCAATAGACTCAAACAACGCCCAGCAAGTGGCTGTTGATGCCTTTATGAGATGTGCTGATTTGAAATTAGCAGCAGCTCGTTTGGCGTGTTATGACAAAGTTACCGCTGGAGAAGAAGTTACTGTAGGTCGTGAAAAAGTACCTCTGGATTTGGCTGGAAGCGTCAAGGCTAGCTTTAGTGACTTCCGTCCCACTGCAGTTTTTGCAGCTGAGGAGGATGAAGAGTCAGAGTTAGCAGCTGAAGCAGAGGGTGTAAAATCACCTGGTGCACCGACTGCTGTTGGTAATGAACGATTGGCCAAAGCAGGTGTTACGGTTGATGATTTTGCCGCTTACACGCCACTGAGTCTGGCTTATGACTTAGATAAAAATAGCGAGCAAGGTACTTGGACAGTTAGACCTCATAATCCGATCTACTTGCTGCCAGCCTATGTTCAGTATGATCCCAATCGTCACCCAAAAACGCCTACTCAAGATCCTAACGCTGATGAGCTTATAGACTATCAAAATAAGTATGACGATAGGTTAGAGCTTAAAGCGCAGATTTCTTTAAAGACTAAGATTTTAGAAGACGTGTTCGATACCAACGCGGATGTTTGGTTTGGGTATACCCAGCAAATGCATTGGCAGGTGTATAACGAAGAGCACTCACGTCCTTTTAGAGCCACCGATTATATGCCTGAGGTATTTATTACTCAGCCCGTAAAAGCGGACTTACCTTTTAATGGTCGTTTGCGTATGTTGGGTGCAGGGGCCATTCACCACTCGAATGGTCAGTCTGATCCTTGGTCACGTTCTTGGAACCGTCTATATTTAATGGGCGGCGCTGAGTGGGGCAAGCTTAGTGTCATCCCTAAGATTTGGACGCATGTCAAAGAAAAAGACAGCTCTAAGTCTAGTGACAACCCTGATATCACAGATTACTATGGTCACGGGGAGCTTCAAGCACTATATGACTTCGGTCGAGGAGAGACCTTATCAGCAACAGGCCGTTATAACTTTGATACCGAAAAAGGTGCTCTACAGTTAGATTATACTTTGCCCCTATCGCGTGATGTACATGGTTTTATCCAGCTTTTCCATGGTTATGGAGAGTCAATCATTGACTATAACGAAGAGACCACGGCGGTCGGTGTTGGTCTTTCTTTAAACGATTGGAAGGGATTATAGAGGTCATTGACTGTCACTCAGCAAATTTTGCAACACACTGTGCCTGCCTTTTACCAGCTTGGTATGTGGCGGGTACAATATCTACAAAGTGCTTGTTGTGTCTGTCATAGTAATCCTGCGGTTTCAAAAAAAGAGGGCTTAAAATTTAAGCCCTCTTTTTTTTCGTCAATCATTTGCCAGGCGTGTCATGAGGGGATTCATTGGCAGCCTGATCTGTTGCAGCATCTCATATCTGTTGAGAATAATAATACTCTTGTTAATCAATTAGCACAGCCACTTACTTTACCTATCCAATCAGCCGCTGCGCATGTCAGCTATATTCGTGCGGCTATCATTGCTTTTAAATATAAAGAGCAGGTCGATGCTTTGCCGGTATTGGTGCATGCCATACAGCAGCTTCCCAGACCTAAAGGTTGCCATGCAACCAATAGTGTCATTGTACCCACACCAACCACCTCAAATCGGCTGAGAAAGCGGGGTTATGACCCTGTATCAGTATTGGCTTATTATTTATCTAAGCACTGGAAAATTCCCTTATGGCATGGGGTAAGTCGTATTGATGATGTGACCAGTCAGCAGGGTTTAGATAGGCATGAGCGTCAAGCTAATATAAACAACACTTTTAATATCAACGCAAAGCCTCCTGTGACACGGTTGTTATTATTTGATGATGTGGTGACCACTGGAGCGACCTTAGCAGCCATTGCTAGCACCATGACTCGGACTTTTCCTGATACAAAAATCAGAGCTTATTGTGTATCTCACGGTAAATAAATCCCCTTTTGTCATCAAAGTTAGTTATTATAATATTTAATTTAACTTAACTGTATTTTTTGTTTAACCACTTAATGTTGTAGATTAAGCTTTATACTATTCGTAATTATTTCCCACTAGCCACTATTAAGATAAATACCCACCACTATAGGGATAGTTGCCAATGGGCAGGGGCTCGCAATCATTTTATGGCTTTAAACAGCAGCATGGGCTAGGCCTTATGGAAGTCTTGATGGCTCTATTCTTATTTAGTAGTGCTGCTTTGGGCTATGCTGTTTTGCAAAGTCAGGCTATGAGTAATATGAATCGCTCAATGATGCGCTTACAGGGGTTGATGATATTGAGTGAGTCTTCAGAGCGCATAAGAGCCAATAGTCAGCTGCAGGACTTTAGCGTTTACCAAGAACATTTTAATGCCACAGGGCGCATTGCAACTATGGATTGTCTACACAGCAATGGATGCAGTGCAGAACAAGTGGCACAAAATGATGTCGCAAACTTAAAACAGCAAGCAATTAGTCAAGGCTTCAGGCTCGGCATGATTGATTGTCCCATAGTGAAGGGCAGTTCCCAGTCGAAGTGTCTAGTTGTGGCTTGGAGAGAGACCATAGTAGGGAGTCAGGGAAGTGTTAATAATGAAGAGGGCCATGAGCCTGGTGACTTAACCCGCTGTCTTAAAGCAGATGGTAGTTATGTAAACCAAGCTGATTGTGTTTTCGTTGAGATTAACTGATGCCTTATGAATTCAATACTAAAGAGCCTTGTAATAAAGCTTTAGCCAGAGTCCCATACAAATATGAGACCAAAGCTCAGCTAACTGAGCAAGGATTTACTTTAGTAGAATTAATGCTATCCCTGAGTCTAGGTTTGGTAATAACCTCTGCGGCCTTTCAGCTTTTTGCCCACAGCATGACCACTCAAAAGGTGCAACGTTCTTTCTCTGAAGTTCAAGATGCAGCTGTTTTTGGATTTACGGCGATGGCCAAAGAAGTTGCCCATGCTAATTTAGGTGCTTCAAATTCCATGCGACAACAAACGGCCGGGACAGGGATTGTGTTTACCGGATCTGAGGATAGCTCCCAATTAAGTTTAGCGGGCAAGCCGTTTAAAGTAGGTAACTTAAGAGGAATACGTGGTATTGAGCCTAGGCTTTTAACAAAAAGTGGAGCCGGCCCTAGTAATCTGATAGCCCCTATAACCAGTGACCAGTTGACCATACAATACCGTGCTGCCTTTGACAGCTATGACTGTGAAGGTAAGAGGGTTAATAAAGGCGATATGATTATTGAGCGCTATTTTACGCGTACAGACAATCAGCGTGCCGATAAAGAAACCAAAGCGTTGGCCATTGTCTTGGCCTGTGATGCCGGTAGCTATTCATTAAATGAGAGTCAAAGTGCCAACAACATAACTACCGATAGTCTGACTATTAAAGGTTTTGGCGATAATGGGGTGGTGCTGATTAATAGAGTCGATTACTTCTCAGTTAAGTTGGGGGTTAAGCTTGCTCAGGGATTGGCTTATATGCCTATTGATACTTATCTGTCGAAACGTTCTTCGAGTCAAAGTAAGGTGCCCTTTGCCTCAAGCTATGTTTATGATGCGCCTATTGTGGCGGTTGAGCTAGGAATTATAGGCCGAGGGATTGGTGAGGTAGGTACAGAAAACGATAAAACTATGAAATCCAGTTTTACTCTGCAAGGAGCAGAGTATCAAATCAGAGAAAAAACACCTCACTATATACGCCGAACCCTACAAAGGGTGATAACGCTGAGAAATAGTCGGCTAAGCCAGTGATGGTAAGACGACAATGAAAAAGGCTGAAAATCTTAACCTCCAGCGCAGCTCTCTAATGAGTTATGCCCTCAATGGCCAAGAACAACAAGGGGCGGTATTAATGATAGTGCTGTTTGTTATGTTATTAATGGCCAGCGCTAGCCTTATTGCTTTAAGAAGTACTAGGACCTCTTTGGATTTGACCACAACTTTTCAGGTCAATCAGTTGTTATTTCAAGCATCTGATGCCCCACTGAGGCAGTTAGAAAAGCTGGCTCAAGATAAAAAGCAACTGGGCTTATTAATTGCCGAGTCTGGGCCTTTTGGTTATCTAGCAAAAGAGGAGGCCGACTCAGTACTGACAGAATATACAGTGTGTTATCAACCAAAGCTGTATTCCGCAATTTATAGCGCCTCTACTGTAAAAATAATGACGGCTGGCAAGGCGCTTATAAATCCTAAGAGCTACTGCAATATTGCTGATAGTAATATCAATAATTTTGTCAGTGATCGAAAAATTATCGCTACCCAATTAACCTTTGTTCGACTCAATGCCGCAGGTCAGCATGCCTTCGAGCAGTCACAGTCTGAGAATATAGCTAAGACTCATACACGTACTCCATTTTCTAGCCCCTCAGGTCAGGATTTAAGTCGTAATAAGCAAACCCACATTCGGGTTTATCACTAGTCGCCGTAAAACCACCCACTTCAGGGCATAGGTATCTACACAATTTATCATTGAGCATAAATTTGATAAAATAGCGCAGTATGGTATAGAGAAAATGATCCTAGATACGAGACTTATTAAACGATATCAACAACTCGTACACAATCACACTCACCCAAACGGTTATCTACATGCTGGTATGAAAGCAACTATGGATACTAAAAGCAGTTTTGCTCAGACCCAAGCGTTATGGCGATTTGTGCATAATGACAACATCAGCTATCAAGAGCTTAGTAAGCCGTTACTTGAAAACAGCTTACAAGGATGTCGAGAGGACTGCAAACGCTATGGGCTAGTAATGCACGACTGGTCGCGTCTGTCACTTACGCAGCACAATAAACAAGACACCTATGCGATGACACATAACTTAGATGTTGGTTATGAATTACAATCAAGCGTATTAGTTAGCGATATCAATGGCAGTCCTATAGCAACGCCTGCTCAGAATCTTGTAACAGCTAATGGCGTTCATAGTAGTTATCAGGACACTCCTGCCAAACAAACCCATCTTAATGAATTAACCACACGCATTGAATATTTAGAGCAGCAAGGATTTGATAAACCTTTAATTCATATTATCGATAGAGAAGCTGACTCAGCCTATCACATGCGTCAATGGGATGAGCATGATTACAAGTTTATCACTCGAGTCAAAGCAGGCTCCTACTTAAGTTATGAGGGTAAGTCCCAGCGCTGTAGCCAGATAGCTGGGCAACTTAATTTTAGCT
>NZ_FUGD01000072.1 GCF_900162815.1 Psychrobacter pasteurii
TGACAGTAGTCCAAAAGGTAGAGCGGGTTTGCGAATAAGAGGATGGGCTTGTGCTGAGTGTCGCACATGGCATGATAGAGATATCAATGCTGCTAAGAACATCCTTGCGGTCGGGCTTGACCGTCTAGCTGTAGGAATCCCCTCGGTTTAGCGAGGGGAGGAAGTCAAAGGGCTTTTTGACTTACTCTAAGCCTTGGTTGATCGTCTTTTAGACGTCTGGGCTACTGGCTTGGATAGCGGTTAGAGCGATGGTATAAACAATGTCATCTACCAAGGCGCCACGCGATAAGTCGTTAACTGGTTTGTTCAAGCCTTGAAGCATTGGACCCACGCTGACCACATTGGCACTACGTTGTACCGCTTTATAAGTGGTATTACCGGTGTTTAAGTCAGGGAAGATAAACACGTTGGCTTGACCGGCAACTGGCGAGTCTGGTGCTTTTTGCTTACCCACACTTAACACAGAGGCGGCGTCATATTGTAGCGGACCATCTACCATTAAGTCTGGAGCACGCTCACGGACGATTTGAGTGGCTTGCTTCACTTTTTCAACATCATCACCGGTACCAGAGGCGCCAGTAGAGTAGCTGATCATGGCCACTTTTGGCTCAATACCAAAGGCTTTGGCAGATGCAGCCGACTGAATAGCAATCTCAGCCAACTGCTCAGCATTAGGATCTGGGTTAATCGCACAGTCACCATATACTACCACTTGCTCTGGAAGTAGCATGAAGAAGATGGATGAAACCAGTGAGTACTGAGGCGCGGTTTTAATTAGCTGGAAAGCTGGGCGAACTGTACTCGCTGTGGTGTGAATTGCCCCTGAAACTAGGCCATCAACCTCATCCATGTGCAACATGGTAGTACCTAATACTACGCTGTCTTGCAGCTGTTCAGCAGCTTGCTCTTCAGTGGCTTTACCTTTGCGGCGCTCTACAAAAGCTTTGATGTATTTATCTAGGCTAATGCTAGCTGGATCGATGATTTCGATATCTTCAGGCAGATCTACGCCACGGTTTTTAGCGACTTGAGCAATCTCATTTGGATTACCAATCAGCACACACTGAGCGATACCACGGCTTTGACAAATTGCCGCAGCTTCGATGGTACGTGGCTCTTCGCCTTCTGGTAGTATCACGCGTTTTTTGGCTTGCTGTGCTTTTTTCACTACCTGATGACGGAAAGCAGAAGGAGATAGGCGAGGGGTGTAATCGCGTTCGAAATACGACTTCAGCCAATCTAAATCGATATGAGCTGCCACGAAGCGAGCCACAGTTTCTGCACGCTCTGCGTCATCTTTTGGAATCTCATTACTGATGGTCGATAAGTTGGTTACCGTCTCTAAGCTATCAGTATGGACGCTCATGATGGGCAGACCTGTTTTTAGGGCAGGCTGACACAGCTCAAACACAGTATCGTTTGGAATAATACCGCCGGTTAATACAATCCCTGCCATAGGAATGTCATTCATGCTGGCCATGGCAGTGGCTAACAATAGATCATCACGATCCCCAGGGGTAACTACTAGAGTACCGCGGGTAAAGATTTCGCCCACACGAGAGATAGTACGTGCAGTTAGGCTAGTTTTTAGAACTCGGCGCTGTTTGGCCTCGCCCTCATTTAGCCAAGTGGCATTAAGCTGCTGAGCGATATCCCAAGTACGAGGGACTGATAGGCTGTTACTAAAAGGAACCACACCGATTAAATGGTACTCCTCTGTGGCAAAGCTAGGTGAATGCGACTGCATGGCGCTAATGAACTCTGAGTCCAGATCCAAGATAGCTTCACCTGGTGCTACTGGCTGAGTGTCAAACGTATTGGGTACGTTTTTGGCGCGCATTAAGATACTGCCTAAAGTACGCTCTCCATTTAACCCGCCAAAGATACGGGCATGCACATCTAGCTTATCAGCCAGCTGTTTAGGGTTCTCAATGTCAGCCATGCTAACGAAGATAACCTTGGCATCTAAGGCTGTGGCTAAAGCGAAGTTCACTTGTGAAGCATAGCTCACCTCTTCGGTAGGCACTAAACCTTCACAGATAACAACGTTGTAGTCTTCTTCTAGTTGATGGAAGTTGGTAACCACTTCTTCCATCAAATCATCCACATTTCCTGAGTTCATCATACGCTCGACGCGCTCACGAGGAATAGAAGGAGGAGGGGTTAGTCCAAAAGCGTGACGGATTAAGTCGCTTGAGCTGTCTAAAGTATGCTGTGAGTCATGTGAGTCATCTTGCAAAAATGGCTTCATAAAGCCGGCTTTCATGCCCAAATAATCTAAAGCCTTAAGTAATCCTAAGCCTGCAGAGGTTAAGCCGATGCCACGGCCGGTAGGTACCAGCAAAATAGTTTGCATAAACAAATCCTTATTAGTTCAATATATTATATTGGTTTGGTTGTTAAGTTATTTTTATTATTTGGATTATAGACCCAGTACAGCTCTGGTCTCTTCTGCGATTTGTAGCTCTTCATCTGTTGGGATAACCCATAGCTCATACTTGCTGCTTGGACCATGGAAGCTGTCTTCCTCGCCGCCAAATAGTTGGCTGTTTTTCTCTGCATCTATCTCTAAGCTGAAGTGGCGCATAACATCTAGAATACGAGCACGAATGGTCGCTGAGTTTTCACCAATACCACCTGAGAAGATGATGCCGGTTAGATCAGGAAGGGCACAAGATAAAGAGGCTAAGTATTTACCAGCGCGATAGCAGAACATCTCAACGGCAAGCTGAGCATTTTTTTGATCTGGGTGCGACTCATCATTGGCGATAGATTCTACGGTACGCATATCGTTTGAAACCCCAGATACCCCTAGCAGACCACTTTCTTTATTCAAAATGGTATCGATTTGCTCTAGGTTAAGGCCCATAGTGCGCTTTAAGTGGATGTGTAGACTTGGGTCAATATCACCACAGCGGGTACCCATCATTAGCCCTTCTAGTGGGGTTAAGCCCATACTAGTGTCTAAGCTTTCTCCGTTGTAGACTGCGGTCGCAGAGCTACCATTACCTAAGTGGGCGATTAACCAACCATGAGGACCTTCTTTGTCAGTCAGTTGGCTAGCACGGTTTGATAGATAAGCGTGTGAAGTGCCGTGGAAACCATAGCGACGGATGAAGTCATTTTCATACATCTCTTTTGGGATGGCGTAGCGGAAAGCTTTTGGCGGCATGGTTTGGTGGAAAGCGGTATCAAATACCACTACCTGAGGTAGTTCAGGGTGAATGGCTTGAACGGCCTCGATACCCGTGGCGTTGGCAGGGTTGTGTAGAGGAGCCAGTTCTTTTAGGCGTCTGATTTCTTCTACCACATGTGGGGTAACTTCTACGGCAGAGCTAAATTCACGGCCACCGTGGACAACGCGATGTCCAACAGCAATAGGAGACTGGTCTCCAAGAAGAGTCATGATTTGTACCAAGGCGGCTTTATGGTTAGCCCCTGGGATACTGACTTCGGTTTTTTTGCCTTCTAGGCATTTGTGTACAATACGAGCATCATCTAATCCTAAGTTTTCAGCCAGACCGGTAATACGATATTTATTATCTTCACTAATTAAAGCATATTTGATAGAAGACGAACCGCAGTTGACTACTAAAGTTGGTTTGGTGATGATGTTGTTGCTCATATTGTGTCCTTACATTGAAAGTTTAAAAGAAAAAAGAGATAACACCAAAGTAGTGTCATAAACTAATAGGCGCATAACGCCCCATCTTTTACCAACACATAACATCCTATTAGGGTGTGGTTTAAATTGTAGAATCAGTAACTTTTGATCGAGCGAACAGGTCATCTATTTAACAAAATAGAAGGAATTAAGCTGGAAGACTGCCCTGTTTAAGAATGCCCTAATAACAGTTATGATTGGTTGCTGGTATGCACCTGCTTTAAGTATAGCCTAGATTAATTTGAAAAACATCGGTTTCGTGCTTAAAAATAAGTTAAGTCGTTAAAAATTAAAAGTTTCTTTTATTATATGAATTTATATAATTAAAAGCTTTTAGGTAAATATCCAGAATTTTGATACCATAGAAAAAATCCCTATTTTCGCCTGTATACCCTCGTTCACACGCATAGGAAGCTGTTCATGCCACACCTTAATCTCCATACCTACCTCTATAAAAACAACCAAACTGCAAGTGATACCTGTTTAGTAAGCCTAAATAAAATGGCTGTAAAGACAGGCAAGCTGAGCCGGTTATTTACCCTGCTTAGCACCTTGGTTTTAAGCAGCACCTTCTTGAGTGGCTGTGGTCAAAAAGGGGAGTTGTACTTGACCAAAGACGCTCCGAGTAATACCGATTTTATCCTGTATGACGGCAATAAGGTTGAGGGCAGTGATAAGGCGGCACAAGCGGCAAATCAGCAAAAAATTGAAGAAGCTGCGGCTGAAGAGCCACAAGATTATTAAGTCGCTTATGCCAAAATAACTTAAGTCTTTAATCAATCGTTATTTTAATTGTTTGATTTTAATGATTTAATAAGCCCTAACCTCAAGACTAAATCTTAATTGGACACCCTTATACTATGAGCATCACAGACTTATCACAGGCGACTGTACAGCACACCTCAAATGGCTTGCGTATTCATCCAGAGAGTTTTGTCAAAAAGCTGCCTACTCTAAGCTATCAGCAAGGTTTGCTTGCTATCGAAGAGGTCTCGACACAGCAGTTGGTACAGCAGTACGGTACGCCCTTATATGTGTATTCTAAAAAGGCGGTACTTGATGCCTATCAAGCTTATACTGACAGCTTCGCTGAAATTGACCATCAAATTTGCTATGCAGTGAAGGCCAACTCTAACTTAGCGGTGCTAAAGGTATTGGCTGAAGCAGGCGCAGGCTTTGACTTGGTTTCTTCAGGCGAGCTTGCTCGTGTATTAGCGGCCGGTGCTGATCCTAGTAAGATTGTCTTCTCTGGGGTAGGTAAAACTGTGGCTGAGATGAAGGCAGCTTTGCAGGCAGGCATTGGCTGCTTTAATGTTGAGTCTCTTAGTGAGCTAGATACTTTAAATGCGGTGGCTGCTGAATTACAGGTAAAAGCCCCGATTTCTATTCGAGTTAACCCAGATGTGGATGCCAAGACCCATCCTTATATCTCAACAGGTTTAAAAGACAATAAGTTTGGTATCAGTCATGATGTCGCTATCAAAGCGTATAAACATGCTGACAGTCTAGAGCACCTAGATATCGTAGGCATTGATTGCCATATTGGGTCACAGTTGACAGAGATTGATCCTTTTGTTGCTGCGTTAGATAAGGTGTGTGAGCTTATCGAGTCATTGAAACAAGAAGGTATTGAGCTTGAGCACGTTGATTTGGGCGGCGGCTTAGGGGTTATTTATATTGATGAGGAAGTGGCAGAGGTTAGCGAATTTGCCAATGCCTTATTGCCTAAGCTAAAGCAGTTGGGATTAAAGGTATTCTTTGAGCCAGGTCGTAGCATTGTTGCCAATGCGGGTGTGCTATTAACGAAGGTCGAAGTACTAAAGCCTACTGAGCACAAAAACTTTGCTATTGTTGACGCTGCAATGAATGACTTAATTCGCCCTGCCTTATATCAAGCAGAAATGGCGGTCATTCCTATGAGTAGTGAGTCTCAAGAGGGCAGCGAAGAGCAGAGCTGGGATATTGTGGGTGCTGTTTGTGAAACGGGAGATTTCTTGGCCAAAAAACGCTTATTGTCTTTGGCGGTAGGTGACATCTTGGCCATCACTGGCGCAGGTGCCTACGGCTTTGTGATGAGCAGTAACTATAACTCACGTCCTCGCCCCGCAGAAATCATGGTCTCTGGTGATAAGCATCAGGTGGTGCGTAAGCGTGAAACGGTTGAGCAGTTATTTGAAGGCGAGTCTTTTTTTGAGCTGGATTAATTTTTCCTAAAAGCCTTTGCTATAAGGCCTTTATTTGACTAAAAAACCTGCGTTTATTGAGCGCAGGTTTTTTTGTTTTTTAAGCCATTTATCGGTGAGTTATTTAGATGTATAGAGGAGGTTTTTGGTAGAGGTAATTGATTTATAAAGGGTTAGTAATGGGCGCTAAACCGCAGGGCTTGCTTATTTTTGGTAGCAACGTTTCGCTATTATCATTGTTATATTCTGCGTGGTAAGATAGGGCATAAATAAAATCTAAGGAATAAAAAAATGCTTATTGAATTTACAAAGATGCATGGATTGGGCAATGATTTTATGGTCATTGACTTAGTCACCCAGCGTTTAGAGCTCACGAAGGACCTCATTGCTTTGTTAGCAGATCGCCATATGGGTATTGGCTTTGATCAGCTGTTGGTGGTTGAGCCGCCAATGCGTCCTGATGTTGATTTTCGCTATCGTATTTTTAATTCAGATGGCAGTGAGGTTGAGCAGTGTGGCAATGGCGCCCGTTGTTTTGCCCGCTTTGTTCAAGCCCGTAAGCTTTCATTTAAGCAGCGCATACGTGTTGAGACTAAGTCAGGTATATTAACTCTGACTACGGATAACTATGGCTGGGTAGAGGTGGATATGGGCAAACCTCGCTTTGAGCCAGCTGAGATTCCTTTTACTCCAAAAGCCATTACCAAAATCCAAAATGCTTATCACTTAGATGTTGAAGGCACTCCGGTACAACTGTATGTGGCCAGTATGGGTAACCCTCATGCGGTTATTAAAGTCGATGATATCCTAACGGCTGATGTTGAGACCTTGGGTAAAGCCATTGAGTCTCATCCCGCTTTCCCAGAACGAGTTAATGTCGGTTTTGTGCAGGTAATGAATCAGCGTCACATACGCTTGCGGGTATATGAGCGGGGTGTGGGTGAGACCCAGGCCTGTGGTACAGGAGCTTGTGCTGCAGTAGCTACGGGTATTCGTGAAGGCTGGCTCGATGAGGGAGAAGACATCAGAGCCCAACTTTATGGCGGTAGCTTATTGATTCGTTGGTCACCTGGCTACTCAGTGATGATGACCGGCCCCACAGCCTTCGTTTATGAAGGTGTATTTAGTCCAGATGGGATTATGGCCCAAGCGGGATTAAAGCCTTCTGCTTAAGTCTTGAAGATAACCAGTTAAGTCTTGAGGATAGTCAACTAGATTATGAACGCTAAGCCAACACCACAGCCAAAATTGCCTAAAAAGCGGCCTGCTGATGACGCTGAGACAACTGTTGAAATCAGTGCTGAGTTACAGCAGCTTTTGTTGCCAGTGGAGCAGTGGTTGGCTGAGTTGTCTGTCAGACAAATGTCAGAGCATACTATTGAGGCTTATTATGCAGGCTTATTTCAGCTGGCCAGCTTCTTGGAGGCAGGCAAGCTGACTTGGACCCGCTGTGATAAGCGGCAGCTGGCCAAGTATATTGGTCAGCGCTTGGATGTGGATGCTTTGGCCATCTCTAGCGTACAGCAAGAGTTGTCCGCCATTCGTCATTTTTACAGTTGGCTGATTGATCAAGGTCAAGCTCGTATTAATCCTACCACAGGCTATCAGCTAAAAAGAGCGCCACGTCCTTTGCCCAGTATCGCTGATGGTGATTTGCTAACTCAGCTATTAGAGCAGCCTATGCCAGACACACCGGAACAAGCCAGGCTTTGGATACGGGATAAGGCCATGTTTGAGCTGCTTTATAGTAGTGGACTGCGGGTAGGCGAGTTGGTCAGTCTGAATGTGTCTGATTTACGGATACATGAGAGCGGTGAGCGAGGAGAGATTAGGGTTACCGGTAAGGGCAATAAAACACGTTTGGTGCCAGTGGGCAAGCAAGCGTTAAAGGCCATTACGACCTATCTGCCACATCGTTACCTGTGGGAGGAGCAAGGGGACACCGCTTTGTTCATCAGTGAAAAACTGGGTACTCGATTGACCACACGTGCGGTGCAGCAGCGACTAAAAATTGCCGCCAATCGTGCTGGTATTGCACAAAATATGTATCCCCATTTACTGCGCCACTGTTTTGCTTCCCATATGCTATCGGGCAGTGGCGATTTGCGAGCTGTTCAAGAAATGCTAGGTCATAGCGACATCAGCACCACTCAAATTTATACTCACGTAGACTTTGCCAAATTAACTCAAGTTTATGATAAGGCTCATCCTCGTGCTTCTCATAAAAAACGGGAAAGCTAGTGTTATCAATCAATCTGGCCAGTTAGTTAATGACGGTACAATACAAGCCTAAGCCAGTCTATGACAGTTATGAGTGGGCATGTTCTGACGCCAAGTTTGCTGTGTTTTAGCATCAAATACGGTGGTAATTAGCCCAAAGTCCTCAGTTAAGTTGGTCTGCTGAGTCTCCTCAACCCAGTCTCCATTGGCGTTGGCAAAAGCACTGTGCCCCCAAGTTTGACGGCTGCTGTCCTTAGTGTAATGGGTGCCGCCTTGTGCTGAGCCCACTACCAAGCATTGAGAATCCAAAGCTCTAGCCTTTAGTAGAAGTTGCCAATGTGCTTTGCCGGTCTGATAGGTAAAGGCCGATGGGGCAGTCAAGATATCTGCGCCTGCCTGTCTAAGTCTCTGAGCGAGGGTAGGGAAGCGCAAATCAAAACAGACCATCATGCCAATAGATAAAATGCCTGAGTTGTCATTTGTGTGGCTCGACTCTGTTTGTAAAAACTCTTTATTTAAACTTTTCATATCACACTGGGCGACAACCGTGGTGTCGCCAGGCTCGAAGGTTCTACCCTCATCATAGCTGCCGGTATCATCGGCTACTTGAGCTCTAAATAAGTGGATTTTGTCATATCGGGCAATACGCTTGCCATCAGGAGCAAAGACTTGACTGACTTGTCTTAACTTATTGTTTGGTACCACTGCGCCATCTGGACGATATGGGCAGGGTAGAGTTCCTGCCACGATAAACATTTGATGCTTAAAAGCTAAGTTGGCATACCAGCTTGATAACTCATCAAAGCGTTCAGACAGCTGCTTTTGCCCTCCCATACGGCAGGCATTTTCTGGTAGCACAACCAAGCTGGCTTGCTGCTGGCTAGCGGCAATAATAGATTTTTCAATGGTTGCCATATTGGCTTCAATGTCAAACTGACTGTTTAACTGTACACATCCAATGTTAAGTTGAGTCATAGCTACTTTCCGTCTTTGAACGTTATATTAATAGGGTCATCATATTAGTTTTTATATTTATTAGAGTAGCATGGAAAGATTAAGCAATCCATCGACCCTCAATAAGCCTAACGGCTATGCGCTAAGTCAGTAAAAAAAGACTATGCCTTTACTTAAACTTTATATTGAGCTCCTGTCTGTTATAAAAGTAAACTCGTTTACTCTAAAAACCAGTTAAGGTAATTTTTTATGAGTACCGGTGGCAAAGTTTTCTCCTTCTTTTACCAGCGTATTGTGTCATTATAATTAAGGTGTTCTGCTGCTTTATATAAAAATATAATCAATATAACTCTAGGCTAACTGTCTAATAACTCCTTTTATCACCGCTTGATAGCTATTTGTAAAATCGAATGCAGCACTTGATTGAAAAAAACAACTGAGAACGAAAAGCCCTATGATGAGACCCTCTTTTAATTTAGGTGTGAACCTATCTACCGCACAAAAGCTGACCCCACAGATGCAGCAGGCTATTAAACTGTTGCAGCTTTCAAGTTTAGAGCTTGAGCAAGAAGTTCAAATGAAGCTGGACAGCAACCCTCTACTTGAGCGAGTAGAGGAGGATGAAATCAGTGCTGAGGACTTTAACAGCCTTGAAGAGCTGACTCGACTAGAGTTAGATACAGAAGCACAAAAGGAAGTTTATGAGTTATCTAATGATTATTCCGAGGGTTATGAAAATGATAGTTATGACAGCAAATCAGAATCGTTAGAGACAGATAAGTATGACTTGAGTGCTGAAATTAATGACAACCAGCAAAATGTGATGGAAGTTGAGGTCAATAGTCCCACCCAAGCTGATGACAGTAAAAATAGAGAAGCAGAGGAGCTTACTGAAGGTCAAACGCTAGGGGAGCTGTCTATTGATACCGACTGGGAGGATATCTTTACGCATGGAAGTACCGCATTAGCCCGTCCTGATACCCAAGCTATGAGTGATTATCAAGGCGCAACCTCAGTCACTTTACAAGATCATATACGCTGGCAGTTAAATTTTAGCCATTTAAACCCGCAACAATCCTTAATTGCTGATTACCTTATCGATGCTATGGATGAAAGCGGCTTTATTCAAGCAGATATGGCAGATTTAAAAGCAAGCTTTGATGAGATGGCTAGCTTTTATGGTTGGGAAGATAACATTGAGCATGAACACATAGAGGTGGTCATTCGCTTAATTCAGTCGTGTGAACCCTTAGGTGTGGGGGCTAGGAGTTTAGCTGAGTGCTTGCAAATTCAGCTACGTAGCTTAGAGGAGACTGTGTCTTATCGGGAGCAGGCGTTACGTCTATTAGATGAGCACCAGCTGTTGGTAAGCAACAATATCAAAGAGTTGATGCATAGAACAGGGCTTAAAAATAGTGACATTGGCCCAAGCCTAGCCTTAATCCGTACCTTAAATGCTGCTCCTGGATTGGCCTTTTCTACGGCGCAACCTGATTATGGAATACAGCCTGAGGTTTATGATATCCCAGATGTTTTGGTGTATTTGGTTAATAACTCAGAATCAAAGCAAGCAGTGTGGAAAGTAGAGCTAAATCCTGAAACCTTACCAAAACTTAGAATCAATCAAGAGTATGCCAACCTTATTAAACGAGGGGATGACAGTCCAGATAACGTATATTTACGCGACAACCTAGTAGATGCTAGGCTGTTCATTCGTAGTATTGAGGAGCGTAATCAAAATCTGTTAAAGGTGGCGACCAGTATCATAAAGCTGCAACAAGACTTTTTATTGAAGGGGCCAACAGCGATGAAGCCGCTTATTTTAAATGATATTGCAGAGGAGGTTGGGCTGCATGAGTCCACCGTTTCGAGATTGACGACCAGCAAGACTATCTTAACGCCGCAAGGTCTATATTCACTAAAGCACTTCTTCTCATCACATGTCTCAAGTGATCAAGGGGATATTTCATCTACCGCTATAAGCGCCATGATAAAAGAATTTATACAGCAAGAAGACGCCAAGGCACCTTTATCTGACAGCGCCATACAAAGCCTTTTAGAGCAGCAGGGGATAAAGATAGCCAGACGTACAGTGGCTAAATATAGAGAAGCGATGAATATTGGTTCTTCTACACAAAGGAAAATAAAGTTTTAGAAAAGAGGTGAGAAATATAAGAGATTCAGAAATATTTTAACAAGTCATCATTATAGTCGCTCAGGCCAGTATTAGTACAGTCAGACGTTGTTTTTAAAATAAAAAAATTTCAGATTATATAGCATTTATTTCTAAATATGAGTTATTTTTACATTTATTAACAATAAAAATGCTTGTGCATTCTCCGTTTTCGTGGCAAATTAAAGCTATCCCAACCAATATTAAGCAACACAGAGGCTGGGAGAAAAAGTGAGTTTAATAAGGATTTTAAATTTCACTGGAAACATTAATACCCAAGTTACACCGTTTAGTTTGCAGCTAACCAACCAATAAGGTTGGAAAATAGTCAAATAAAACAAGGGTATATCTAATGACTTAGACAAAAAACTAATGACATCACTTTACTTTGAGATGAATCCCCCATTAGGTCAGTCATTAACCAAAAGTCACTTTGAGTCAGCAGGAGCTGCTCAAATCATAAAAAGGATGTAAGCACTATGAACATTTCAATTACTGGCCATCACATCACAGTTACTGACGCTATGAAAGACATGGTTATGGACAAACTTTCAAAAGTTGAGAGACATTTTGACCAGATTCAAAGCATGAAAGTGATTCTATCGCTAGATAATAACCGCAGCGATAACAGCAATAGTGGTAAAAATAAACATAAAGCTGAAGCACTTATGCGAGTAGCAGGTCAAGAAATGTTTGTACAGTCATATGATGACGACATGTATAAAGCCATTCATGAAATGGCAGATAAGCTAGACCGTCAAGTTCGTAAGTATAAGACCCGTATGGATCGTAAAACCCGCTCTTCAAAACGTAAAGCACGTTTTGCTCTACCTGTAGCAGAGCCAGTGGATGAATCATACGCTTATTAGGTCACCCTATACTTAACTTAATTCGAAACACTGAAGTAATATAAACTATAAAAAAGCCCTTATCTGATGAGATAAGGGCTTTTTTAGTTATAAATGATTGGTTATAAACAAAATTATTGGTTATAAACAAGTAGCTAAAGAAAGCGGGTTATTAACCACCACCCACTGCTTGAACCACTTCAATCACCATTTCTTGTTCAACATTAGTAGCTGCCAGCTCAGATTTAGGAATTAACTCCCCATTAATCTCAACTGCATAACGTCCTTGTGTTAGTTGTAATTCATCTAGCACAGCCTTTACAGTCAACTGCTCAGTCTGTTGCTTCTCTCCATTTACAGTAATCGTATACATTTTTTCCTCTACGAAATCCGATCTAAACCAAAAGTTATCTTTTTAATTTAGAGCATACGGCTTTAGGTGGCGGAATGCCTAAAAGCAGTCACGGCCAACCAAATCCAGCCAATAATCATTAATGTACCACCAATAGGGGTGATGGCTCCTAACCAACGTGGTGCCCCAATGGTCATTGCAAATAAGCTGCCTGAAAAAATAATGAGCCCAATTTGCAATAGCCAAGCAGGAGTAGAGGTGGTGTATCCTAATTTGATTAAAATACCCACCAAAAGTAAGCCCAAAGCATGATAAAAGAAATATTGGGTGCCCGTTAACCACCAGGCCATTTGCTCAGGAGAAGCAATGGCTTTAATACCATGAGCACCGAAAGCTCCTAGCGCCACAGCCAGAGCTAAATTGACGGCGGCTATCGCAATCCAATTCATATTACACCTTATAGATTATAAGTTGTCTTCACTGGGCATAATGACGCTATCAATGGTCATTGCTTCTCGGATTTTATCCATGGCATTTTTTTCAATCTGGCGTACACGCTCTGCAGAAATATTGTACACAGCAGCCAGTTCATGCAAGGTAGATTTTTGCTCAGAGAGCCAACGCTGCTCAACAATATCACGTGAGCGATCATCTAGAGTATCCATAGCGCTCATTAAAGCATTGGTATTGTTTTCTTCCCAGTCGGCATCTTCTACCATTTCGGCAGGATCAACCCCATCTTCTAAGAACAGCTGCGGAGCATAGTGACCATCTTCATCATCACTTGACTGAGCTTCAAACGAAGCATCATAAGAAGTGAGTCGCGATTCCATTTCTAGAACCTGTTTGCGGGTCACATTTAAGTCGGCCGCAATCGCATCTGCTTCTTCTAAAGTCAACTGATTGTTGGTTTTCTTCAAGCTGCGTAAGTTAAAGAAAAGCTTACGATGAGCTTTGGTAGTCGCCACTTTAACAATGCGCCAGTTACGAATCACAAACTCATGGATCTCAGCTTTAATCCAGTGTACCGCAAAAGATACCAGACGCACCCCTTTATTGGGGTCAAAGCGTTTCACCGCTTTCATTAGGCCCAAGTTACCTTCTTGAATTAAGTCTGCTTGTGGCAGGCCATAGCCTGAGTAACTACGGGCAATGTGAATCACAAAGCGTAAGTGTGACATAACCAAGATACGCGCAGCTTCTACATCACCTTCATTATAATAACGGTGAGCCAGCTCTTGTTCTTGCTCTGTGGTTAAGATAGGAATCTGTTGCACAGAGTTCATGTAGGCACCCAGATTAATACCTGGTGCTGACAAGTTCACTGGCATAGCAGGGACTAAATCACGAGTACTGGTATTGGGATATTCGCTCACCCATTCTTCAGTATCCGTAACCTCTGGGGTTAAGACATCATCGTCAAGCCCATCATAGGCCAAGTCGTCCTCGTCCATTTCGATAATCTCTACCGGCTCGACATCCCTGGAGTCCACTGATTTAGCCATGTCTTTTTTATTTGTTTTAGGAGTAGCCATATTTTGACCTTCAAAGTAATAACTTTATTGAGATCTATTGTAAAGGATAGCACCCCCTAGTTACCATTCGTTTTGGTAATGATGAGGTGAAAGATTGTATCGAGTTTTTCTGAACCATCGGCAGAACCTTCAGTAGTAGTGGTGCTAAGCACCATCTCTAATCCTGCTTGCTGACAAAATGCAGCCAAATCAGTTTGAGAATTCGGGTCAGTGGCTAGGATATAGACACTCTCTGAAGGCTGTACTGAGCGTAGTACCACTTTGGTTTTCAAAAGAGGCATGGGACAAGCCATTCCGCGCCCATCGACTAAGGCTGAGAGGGTTAGCTGTGGAGCAGCTTCTTCAAGAGTTTCTAAGTCACTGCTACTAAAGGCGTCAAGGTAGCCTTGTACCAAAGCCTGATGCTCACTATTTGCTAAGCTAATATTTATCATAGAAGGCCATATTATTAAGTAAATGCATGAATCAATGAAAGGGGATAAAAATAAGAGTCCGCTAAAAAATAGCGATTATAAAAAATTACACCCCAGATAAGATGGTATAAGGTTAACCGGTTAACATGTTATTATCAAAAGTGGGTTTAATAATGATGCTTTATAGGTAAAATTCAAGCCGACTTTCAAGAACTTTATGGCCAGTACTTTAAGGAATAGATATTTGCTCCCTTTTCAGCCAAACACTCAAGACAAGAAGTCTTTATTGAAATCGCCCTTCAGAATTATCGGTCAGAAGGCGGGGGCGTCTGGTGTCTTATTGGCTGGGATATTTGCCATGGGTCACTCCGCCGTAGCCCATTCAGCTGTGGCCAATATGAAGACGGGTCGTAGTCAGACGGGTTATAACTGGTTTGAGAATACCTCCTTATATTCTAGTCCAAACTCAATGGACTCCCCTACATTTAGCTTACCAGAATTGGGCAGTGGCGGTGGCCGTTTTATTGAGGTAAATAAACATAAGGCATTAGGGGAGTGGTCATTACAGCGTTTGGGAAAAAGTGCTCCTTTAATCAATGATCCTTGGTCGCAAGAGCAGCTAGAGTCTATGGCTTGGCAAATCAACGCCCAAGCTCGAAATCAAGCACCACTGGCGTTAATGGTCATCAATAATGCCAGTATTAATGCCTTTGCTATTCCCGGCGGGGTGATGGGAATCCATACAGGAACGGTCATTGAGTCTAATAGTATTGATGAGGTTGCCAGTGTTATTGCTCATGAGGTGGCGCATTTAAGTCAGCGTCATTATGAGCATCGAGATGAAGCGAGCCGAAAAGCACTGCTGATGCAAATTGGTGGCATACTGGCAGCGATTGCCGCTTCAGCAGCCGATGGTGATGCCGCGGCGGCGGTGATGATGGGCAGTCAAACGGCAGCCTTGAATGCGCAAATGGCATTTAGCCGCAGTAATGAGCGTGAGGCAGACCGCATCGGAATGCAGTTAATGGCAAAGGCAGGTTATGATCCTAGAGCCATGCCTAAGTTCTTTGGCGTTTTGGATCAAAAGACTCAGTTAAATATGAGTGATAATGCTTACCTACCAAGCTTCATTATGACTCACCCTTTAAGCTCTGAGCGCCTGAGTGAGGCTCAAAGTCGTGCCAATAGCTATCCCACATTGGGACTAAACAGTCAGCGCCATCAACTTAATTTTGAGCTGCTAAAGTGGCGACTAAAAGTGTTGTCCAATCAGACCACAGAAAATGAGTTGATCATCACTGCCTCAACAAATAAAGGGGCAGAAATGGCTCTGGCTTATTGGTATGCCAAACATAATCGCTATTCAGAGGCACAAAGCAGGCTCAATAAACTAAAGAAAACTTCCTCAATTTCTTCTGCCTCAGACAAAGCAAGCTTTGATATCTTACTGGCAATAACAGAGGCTCAGGTTGCGGGCCTTCAAGGCAACTGGCAGCAGGCAGAAAAAGTCTTAACTCCTTATTACAATCTTTATCCTGAGCGCCGCGATCTTAAGTTATTGATGGCAGATGCTTGGCTGCAACTTGGCAAGCATAATAAGGTCATCACCTCGATGAAGCCTATTGTACAAAGCAGGCCTCACGACTTAGAAGGTTTGTACCGGATGCAGCGTGCTTATGAATTAATGGCCATCGAGGGTCAGGTCAATAATAGTGGTGCGGGAACACAGTCCTTAGTTAAGGAGATAGCCGCGGTAAATGCCTTGCGTTATCGAGCCAAAGGGGAGTTGTGGCGTGGCAAATATAGTGAGGCTTTAGTGTCTTTGCAGCAGGCGAAAAAACAAGTTGAAGATTTAAGCAAAAGCTCAAATACTGTGGCTTTTAACCCCAAGCCTTTATTGGCAAATCTCAATAGTGAGGTAGCTGAAGTTAAAACAGCCAGAGACTTTCGCCCCTAGCTGTTGTTAGTCATCAATTAAGATGGAGGCTAAATAAGCTCTAGCCCATCAAAGCTTTTTTCACCAATTGTGACATTACTGCTGGGTCAGCACGGCCGGCAGTTTTGGTTTTTAGCGCGCCCATCACTTTACCCATGTCTTGCATAGAGCTTGCGCCTTGGGCAGCGATTTCTTGGTTAATTAGCTCAGCCAACTCAGACTCACTCATTTGCTGTGGCATGAACTCATCGATGATGTTGATTTCAAACTGTTCTTTTTGTGCTAAATCTTCGCGGCCGTTGTCTTGAAACACTTTTAATGATTCTTGGCGCTGTTTTAGCTGCTTTTGTAAGATCTCTAGTACCCCAGCATCATCTAAGTCAATCTTACGATCAATTTCAATTTGTTTGATCACAGACTGTATGTTACGTAAAACTTTTACTTTTTCTAGCTCACGGGCTTTCATTGAAGTTTTTACTTGCTCAGTGATGCGGTCTTTTAAGGCACTCATGGCTTATTCCTATTTTGTTATGGTTATCAAGTTCATTCATTAGTATCGGCCAATACGAAGTATTTTACCGTTATAATTTGATATCAGTTTTGATATAAAATTTTAGCACAAAAAAACCACCTTTATTATGGCACCTCAAGCAAAGTATGCGGGAGAGGCGACAAAATAAGGTGGTTTTTTTAATCAATTACCAAAACAACTGGGTTTTGGTAGCTCTATGTTCAATTAAGAACGCTAGAGTTGATTAGTACATACGAGTTGTACGGATTGACTCGCGCTGTAATTTCTTTTTGTAGCGTTTTACGGCTGCTGCCTTTTTACGCTTACGCTCTTGCGTTGGCTTTTCGTAAAACTCGCGCTTACGTACATCAGATAAAACACCAGCTTTTTCGCAGGCACGCTTGAAGCGACGGATAGCGATATCAACAGGTTCGTTTTCTTTAACCTTAACTGAAGGCATGCAGACTCCTTAAATAAGTAGTGGAAATTAGAGACTAGGGACATTAACAATGCTGTGTGATTGGTATTAGCCGTAGTGTCTCATTGGGTTACGGCATCAGCTATTGTTAGGATAAAATCAGTTATTCCATGCAAATGCTAGAATAAGAGCGAGAATATACTAAATTATCGGGGTTATGTCAAGTTTTGCTGTTTAGTTCTGTTATAAAAACATAGGCCAATGATAATAAGTCTTTTATTATCAGACCCTAAAGGCTTGAGGCGCAGAAAAGAATAATCTTTTAAAAATAAGTTTGAAGAGTAGATTGAAAGCGACTATAATTAATACTAAACATTCATCTAAAATGAATTATTTACGTTGTCGGCAAGCTACGCAGTGATTTTAAGCTTATTAGCTCAAAAAGCTGTGCTTAAGATAGTGACTCATAAAGTGTTGTGATATTATTGTCTAGTAAAGTTAACTAACACTATATTAAGGGGGAGATAGACTTGTTATAAGTCATCGCAATTTATATTGCATATCCCTTATATCAATAACCCTTTTAGGAGTAACAAATGTCATTAACGGCTCTTCTAAGCAACAAAAAAGCGGCAGTTCGCACCACAACTTTGGCTTCAGTTATGCTTGGTGCTGCTCTAACTTTGACTGCCTGTGGTGATAAGGATCACGAAGTTAAAGCGGTAGATAAGTTAGAAGAAGCAGCTGAACTGGCTAGAGCAAACGCTCCTGAGCCACAGCCATTAGCTGCTGAAGATATTGTTGAAGTTGAACCTGCTGCAGGCACAGAGACAGTAGCGGCTGAAGAGGAAGCTACTGACCCTGCAACAGACGAGGCAGCTGCAGAAGCAACTTCGGATACCGAAGCCACTGAGGAAGCAGCTACTGAAACTGAAGAAGCGCCAGCCACAGAAGAAGCTCAATAATACCAGGCATACCTAATCTGGGTCTAAATTAAGGGTGTCAGTTTTTACTGAGTTTATGGCTTGCACAATTTTTATCTTAAATTTTAAAAGCTAATATGAGGATTCTCATGCTAAAAACAAATAAACAACAAGACGGTAAAGACATGTTGGCACCTTTTAATAAAGCAGGACTACTTTTAGTAGGTGCTCTAGCTTTAGGCATGGCGGTAGGCTGTAGTGATGGAGCAGAGACTGAGACAGTAGCTGAGCCTACTGCAAGTGAAAGTGTCGCTACTGAACCTGCCCCTGAGGCAGTAGAGCCAGAAGTGGCTCCTGAAGAAGAAGTGGTAGAGGAAGTAGAGCCAGAAGCTGAAGCTTCTGAAACTATAGAGTCAGAAGCGAGTACTGAAACAGCAGCTGCAGCCCCTTTATCGGCTGAAGCCGGTGCAGAGTTGTATGAAGCACACTGCAAGTTATGTCACGAAAAAGGTCTATTACAAGCACCGAAGTTTGGTGATAAAGAAGATTGGGCGCCTCGTCTGGCTCAAGGCAAAGAGACTTTATACAAACACTCAGCTGAAGGCTTTAAAGCCATGCCACCACAGGCTGCTGATGGGGTAACTGTAGAGCAAGTTCATGCTGCTGTAGATTATATGATTGAACAGGCCAGCTAATGCTTTTTAGAGCAGTCTAAATACTCAGTCACAGCTACTTAGTAATCGTATCTTGCGCTGAAAAAGCCCTTGATAATCTGTTAAACTACCGCCATTGTGTATACATCGTGGCGGTATTTTTTTTGTTATAAACACCCTCTTTAACTTGAGTGTATTATTAACGAAAAAATAAATGACACAACACTTTAATTGTCAAAAAGTAGGTGCTACTTGAAAGTTTTAGGTTTAGAAACATCATGTGATGAAACAGGGTTAGCCATCTTTGATAGCGAGCTTCTTGCTGAAGGTAAGAGTGGGCTACTAGGTCAGGTGCTGTACTCGCAGATTGAGCTGCATGCCACTTATGGCGGGGTAGTGCCTGAGCTTGCCAGCCGTGATCATATTCGTAAGTTGGTGCCTTTGTTTGAAGAGCTACTGGCTCAGTGTAATATGGATAAGCAGGATATTGATGCCGTTGCTTTTACCAAAGGTCCTGGGCTGATTGGGGCGCTTATGACCGGCGCTTTATTTGGTCGTAGCTTAGCCTATGCTTTAGATATCCCGGCCATTGGTGTACATCATATGGAAGGCCATCTGCTGTCTCCTCTTTTAGGCGCAAATCGCCCAGAGTTTCCTTTCGTTTCTCTGCTAGTGTCCGGAGGGCATACCTTATTGGTAGCCGCTCATGCTATCGGAGAGTACGAGATTTTAGGGGAAAGTATTGATGATGCCGCTGGGGAGTGTTTTGATAAAGCAGCCAAGATGCTAGGCCTACCTTATCCAGGAGGTCCTAATGTGGCAAGACTTGCTGAGAATGGAGACCCTAACGCCTATGAGTTACCGAGACCTATGCTTCATAGAGGTTTGGATTTCTCTTTTAGTGGCATGAAAACTGCGGTACACAATCTGATTAAAGACACCCCAGGCTCGGATGCAGATGAGCAAGTCAGAGCGGATATCGCTGCCAGCTTCCAACATGCTGTGGTCGATACTCTGGTAAAAAAATGTGTTAAAGCCTTAAAGCAGACAGGCATGAAGCAGCTGGTTATCGCTGGCGGTGTTAGTGCCAACTTACATCTGCGTCAAACTTTAGAGCAAGAGTTGGCTAAGATAAATGCCACTGTGCATTACGCCCCTTTAGAGCTTTGTACCGATAACGGAGCCATGATTGCTTACGCTGGATATGAGCGTCTACAAGCAGGTCAGGCTGATGATTTGGCGGTCAGCTGTGTGCCAAGATGGACGATTAGTGATTTGCCAGCTTTGGTATAATTGAGTGAGCCGCCGTTAAATAACCAGAGTGGATAAGGACGATAAATGCAGTGGTTAGCAATAGGTATGGGAGCTGCCATAGGGGCCTGCTTAAGAGCTTGGCTGGCTAAGTTTAATCCGCTGCATACTTGGATTCCTTTAGGTACTTTGGGTGCCAATATCCTTGGCGGCCTGTTAATAGGCATGGCCATGGTGGTCTTTATGAAAGTGGGACAAAATTGGCATCCTAACGTTAAGCTATTTGTGGTCACCGGGTTTTTGGGCGGACTGACCACCTTTAGTACCTTTAGCAGTGAGGTATTTGGCCTATTGCACGATGGGAAGGTTGTGGCTGGCCTAAGCTTAGTAGGACTACACGTGATCTTTACTTTGACCGCCACTGCTATCGGATATTATGTCACTCGACTGATGTTGTCTTAATCCACTAGCTCCTTCTTTATCTGCCTAGATATTTGGCAAACCTCCTATCGCTCGCCTCATTTTAATTACCCTATCTTTATCTTTATTTTTATTTCTTTCTTCCTTCCTTCCTCAATAGGGCTTTACTAGCTCATCCAACAGCTTAGCAAAGCCTTGCATATAAGCGATCTCTTGGCTTTTTTCGCGAGTGGCAGCAAATAATTGACAGAACACCCCATGTCTATTTTGATTACGCATAGAGGGCGGTAAGTCTTTATTTGAGCTATTTGGAGAAATAAGAGGTCGCGTCACAATCCAGCCTTTTTTCTCATATTCTGCGGCTACCCAGTCGGGCAGAGCGGCCACACCTCGTTCACTGGCTACCAACTGAATCAGCATGGCCGTTAATTCTGTGGTGCGTATTTTGGCAAAACTGACCTCAGCAGGTGCCATAAATTTGGCAATCACATCCAGGCGTTTGGCTTCTACAGGATAAGCAATCAAGGTTTGATCCACCAGATCACTAGGCGCAATACTTTGTTTGCTGGCTAGCGGATGGGTAGGGGATAACACCAGCCGACTTTCATAAGTAAATAGAGGTTGGTAACAGATGCCCTCTAACTCTAAATCACTGGTAGTAATTAATAAATCGATATCGCCTTCAGTCAATAAATGGTGAGGCTCAGGCTCAAAACCTGTGGCAAAATCAAGCTCTACATCAGACCACTCGCGACGGAACTGGTTCAAAATCGGCATCAGCCAATCAAAACAACTGTGACATTCAGAGGCTAGGCGCAGACGACCTGCTTGGCCATGAGCCAATCTTTTTAAATTATTTTTGGTTCTAATGACTTGAGGCAAGATATTGTCTGCAAGTTTTAGCACCACATTACCGGCTGGAGTAAATGTCAGCGGGCGGGTACGACGATTTACCAGCTTCACACCATAGTAATTTTCTAACTCTTTTAACTGGTGCGATACAGCAGAGGCGGTGACATGAAGTTCATCTGCCGCTGCGGCAAGTGAACCATGAGCACGTAAGGCTGACAGGGTTTGTAAATGACGAAGCTCAAGCATAGTTTTAGATCATTTTATTAGAGGGCTTTAGACTCTATTCTACCGCATTATCTAGGCCATATTCATCTGCTTAATCAGAGAATAAATTGTTGAGGTCTAAAAGTGAAGATTTTGGCTTTTGGTGAAGCGTATTAATGAGCGTTATTAAGTAGATATTAATTAAAAAAGACCAGGTTTTTCTGTGGCAGTAATAACTTATAAGAATAGGAGTTGTAAAAATAACTTGCGATAAAGGTAACTTTTACCTTATATTGACCTCATACTAAGGAGTCACATAGATTTACATTAGAGTAACTATTAGTTGAGAAATATGGGTGGTTGAGAAGTAAGGGCCTAAGTGTTGTTTTTTACCAGGCTACTCTCTACTCATCAATGAAAGCGAATGATGTTAATCAGTGTGACTTCATGTTCACAAGGAAGATGACTGGCTGTTAGCTTTTTACTGTCACTATTCCTATTATCAAAACTAGGCAAGTGAGAAGTGATAATGCAGTAAGTCGTAGTGAAAGCTTCTATAGCAGAATAAGAAGGCAGATGCAGAGAGGAAGCAGATATAAATGTGCTTATTTTCTAAAAATGTTTTTCTTTGTCCCAACTGCTGTGCTAATGAATTAATTCAGCATCTCCCTTTTAAACAAGTATTTTAAGAGAGCAAGTGGCTTTCTAGAGTAGAGCACTTGCTGCAAGGGTTATGCATTGAGGATAGAGTTATGTGGAAAAATATGGGTTTGACCAGTAAGATTCTGGTCGCAATGGTGCTAGGTATTATCCTAGGCCTAATTTTCAACTACACCGGCTTAAATGCTGAAGGTAGCTTCGTAAACAACTACTTGGTGAATGGCTTATTTAGCATCATCGGTAAACTGTTTGTTAACTCATTAAAAATGTTGGTTGTGCCTTTAGTACTAATCTCACTTATCTGTGGGGTGTGTGGTATTGGTGACATCCGTTTACTAGGTCGTATTGGTACTAAGACCTTCTTTATTTATATGTGTACAACAGCAATTGCGATTGCAACTGCTATTGGTCTAGGCTCATTGTTTGGTATCGGTAAAGGTATGAACCTGAAGCCTGAGACTGCTTTTGAAGCCAAAGATGCGCCACCTTTAATTGATGTTTTCTCGAACATTATCCCTTCTAACCCAATTAGCGCCATGGCCAATGGCGATATGCTATCGATCATTTTCTTTGCCATCTTGATTGGTATTAGTATCTTGATGGTTGGTAGACCGGCTAAAGGTTTGGTACAAAGTTTAGAGTTGATTAATGAAGTTATCTTGAAAATGGTAACCATCATTATGAACTTAGCACCTTATGGTGTATTTGCACTGTTAGTAATAGCTATGTCAGATCTAGGCTTAGACTTGATGGTGTCATTATTTGGTTACGTGGCAGTGTTGGTAGGCTCTTTGGCTTTCCACTTCTTTATTACCATGATGATTATCTTGAAGTTAACTTCGGGATTATCAATAAAAACCTTCTTATCAAAAATGCGTGAAGTTCAGATTTTTGCGTTTAGTACATCAAGCTCAAACGCTACTATTCCAGTAAGCTTACGTACTGTGACCAAGCGTATGGGTGTTGATAACTCAGTAGCTTCATTCACCATTCCTTTTGGTGCAACCATCAACATGGATGGTACGGCTATTATGCAAGGTACGGCCACTATCTTCATCGCTAACTTATACGGTGTGGATTTAAGCCTTACTCAGTATCTAATGGTTATCTTGATGTCAGTACTGGCGTCAGTAGGTACGGCAGGGGTTCCAGGTGTGGGTCTGATTATGCTTTCTATGGTATTTGCTCAAGTGGGCTTACCGATTGAAGGCATTGGTCTAATCTTAGGTGTGGACCGTCTACTTGATATGTTACGTACTGCTGTGAACGTTGGTGGTGATGCCGCTGTAACGGCCATTGTGGCAAAATCAGAAGGCAAAATGGACCTAGATGTCTATGCGGATCCAGAAGCTGGCACGAAAGATGTGTTCGATGGTTACATTGATCCAGAAAGTGAGCAAGAGTTTGCTCATGTCATGAGTGATGGCATTATGGGTAGCGAGTACGATGAGCTAAATAACAAGCGTTAATATTTGCTCTATGTTATCTCTATAAAAAAACCCCAATACGATATTGGGGTTTTTTTATGTCTGTGTATTTTGTTTGTAGATAAATTTATTCAGCCGTGATAACCGCCATTGTAATAAGAGGACTTAACCGATAACGTATTTGGTAACCATCGCCAGACACATGAGTACAATCACTGGACGAATTAATTTGCTGCCGCCTTTGACCACCATGTGGGATCCTGCAAAAGCGCCAAGGGTTTGACCCACCATCATGGCCAGACCCACTTTCCATAATACGTTGCCCCCTAAGATAAAAAAGATAAGTGAGGCGATATTGGTGGATAGATTTAAAATCTTCGCAGTACCGGTAGCTGCTATGATTTCTCTGCCGCGCAGGGCCACATTGCCTAAAGCAAAAAACATCCCCGTGCCTGGGCCGACGTAGCCATCATAAAAGCCAATTAGCGGTGCAATAATACGTTGCCAAGTAGACTCAGTGACTCTCGGCTCAGCTTCTACTTCACCAAGACTTGGCGCAAATAAGGTGTAAATACCAATAGCGGCAATTAAAAAAGGAATGAGTTTTTCTAGCATATCAGGCGGTGACATTTGTACTGCAATGGTTCCAATCACTGAGCCTATAAAGGCACCAGCAATTGCCATCTTCATGGTAGCTGGTTTGACCACCCCCTTTTTTATCATGGTAATAGAGGCTGTTAACGCTCCTGAAGCCGCCTGAAGCTTATTGGTTCCCAAGGTCATGACTGGCGGAATATTGGCCAGTAACATCGCCGGAATGGTCAGTAATCCGCCCCCACCGGCAATGGCATCGATAAAGCCTGCGACAGCTGCCACTGCGGTTAACATCAAAATAACTTCAAGGGTTAAGGAAAAATCCATAAGTGATGTCCAAAAATAAAGGTTAAAAACAGGGCGAAGACGACCATTGGGCGGTATAAAATCAAACCGTGAATTATAGCACGCAGTGATAGGCAGCGAGTGATGGATTGCTGATTTAGGGTTAGGGTCGTTATTTATGGATAAGGCCCATGATTTATTGAGTAAAGAAAACGAGTTGAAACACTAGGGGCTTGTGGATTTCAAATTTTATCTCGATAAGGGTGACTTTTCTGCTAACATTAATCGGAATTGATAAATTAATAAATTAAATAGTTTGATGGGCGAGAGAGTCAGCCCATTAGCAAGCAAGTGAGGAAGCATGGTGTTTCAAAAAATAAAAAAGTTCTTTGAATATGAAGCGGCAGGCGGCATTGTGTTGGCTATTGCAGCCATCGCAGCGATGATCGTTGCCAACTCACCACTGCACCATTGGTATGAGTCTTTTATTCATGCGCCAGTGGTGGTGCAAGTTGGAGACCTTATTATTGATAAAGATGCCCATCATTGGATTAATGATGGGTTGATGGCGGTATTCTTCTTTTTAGTGGGGTTAGAGCTCAAACGAGAAGTTTTGATTGGTGAGCTGTCAAATATTAAGCAAATTATATTGCCAGCAGCTGCAGCAGTTGGCGGTATGATTGCACCGGCCTTGGTCTATGTAGCATTTAACTACGAAAACCCAGAGTATTTGGCAGGTTGGGCTATTCCTGCAGCAACGGACATCGCGTTTGCCATTGGTATCTTAAGTTTATTGGGCAGCAGAGTCCCCAACTCCCTAAAGATCTTCTTGGTATCTATCGCTATTTTTGATGATATTGGGGCCATCTTAATTATTGCCTTATTCTATACCAGTGATTTGTCTTTACTATCGTTAGCGGTAGCAGGGATATGTTTGCCCTTTTTGTACTTTCTTAATAAGCGTAATGTCACGGCGATTACCCCTTATATCTTCTTTGGGATAATCATGTGGATTGCTGTGCTTAAATCAGGCGTCCATGCCACTTTGGCAGGCGTGCTGCTGGCATTATTTATTCCTATGGTTAACACTGATGACCCTGAGCATTCACCGCTAGAAGATTTAGAGCATGACTTACATGGCACGGTAGCCTTTGCGATTTTACCGCTATTTGCCTTTGCTAACGCGGGTATCTCACTACAAGGCGCAGGCTTTGCTCAGCTATTCCACTCAGTACCCTTTGGTATTACAGCCGGCTTATTTATCGGTAAACAGGTGGGCATCATGCTAATGACTTGGGCCATTATCAAAGCAGGTATGGCCTCCTTGCCAACGGGTACCGACTTTAAGCAAATCTATGGCGTGTCCTTGTTATGTGGTGTTGGCTTTACCATGAGCTTATTCATCAGTGGATTAGCGTTTGGCGGAGTAACTGAAGGCTTTGATCCTCGTTTAGGTATTATTTTAGGCTCTATTATTTCTGGTGTAGCAGGATATTTATTGCTAAAACATACTTTGAAAGAAGAGACAGCAACAGGTATCACTGCTTTAGACTTAACCAAGAGCTAGTGAAGGTCATGCTGTAAAGATAAAATAAATCTTAAAGTTTGTGACAAGATAGACTAACCATACCGGCCAGTAGAGAAGGTAATCCTAACTCTTCTGGCCGGACTCACAAAGGGAGCAACATTATTGTGAAAATAAGATATCTGTTATTGACAGCAGCCGCTGCATTGTCTGGATTAACGGGTTGTGCCACCTTGTCAAAAGAGGAGTGTTTGACGGGCAATTGGCAAGCGATTGGCTTTGCTGATGGGGCTGCAGGTAGGACGCCGGATTATTTAAATAGCCATAATAAGGCTTGTTCCAAGGTTGGGGTGGCTGCAGATTATCGGGCTTGGGAGCAAGGTCGCAAAGAGGGGTTAAAGCAATATTGTACCGAGACCAATGCTTATCAGATTGGACGTAGAGGAACTCAGATTAGCCCAGTGTGTCCTGCCAACGTCACCGCTAACTTAGAGCGTATTAATGCTGATGGCCGCCAATATTATTCTTTAAATAAACAGCTGCGTATCGAGCAAGATCGCCTAAAAACATATCAAGAGGATTACGATAAACTGCGTAGTGGGGATAATCTAAACTTTAGCAGTGAAAAAGAAGCTCGTAGTTATTTGGTAGAGTTACCCGCCAAAGCCAGTAAGGTAAATCAGCGCATAAAGAACCTAGAGTACTCTATTGAACAGCTGCAGAAAAAGTATGGCTATTAAGAGTGTTCTACTAGCTATTTAATTTGTTGGCTGCTTAACTTGTTAGCTATTGAAAGTAACAGCGATTTAAGCGATTAGATTAATTGCTTTGTTACACAACTTAATCAAAAGTCATGAAGAGAACACTAACAGACATGACAAGAGGTAACAGACAGCCGTAAGATGTCGATTATAATAGACCTCAGATTGATTTTTTTAGTGAGATTTTTAATAAAACAACATTAATATAAATTGCTCTATTTTTTGTCCCTTTAATTACAATAACTTCAATTACAATAACTTCTGGAGTTTCTTTATGAAAAAGCTATTAACTTTATTACCACTAAGCTTAGTTATGGCTGCTTGTGCAACTAGCCCAACGACTACTGCGCCAGAGACAGCAGCTAAAGCCTATGACCGTATGGCACCTGAGCAGTTTGTGTGTGAAGACGACGCGACTGTACAAGCTAAGTACTCAATAGACGGTGAGCAAGCGACAATCAATGCAAGCCTGCCTAAAGCTAACTGGAACAACCAAACTGTCGTTATGGACATTGCTACTTCAGGTTCTGGTTCACGCTATGTAAATACTGCAAGCCAAAACGTAGATTACCAGTGGCACACTAAAGGTGACATGGGTATCATGAGCGTTAAATGGGCTGATGGTAACGAATATAGCGTTAACTGTGAGCGCAGATAAGCTTTTGATTTAAAGCTTAATCCCAAGCTTTAGACATAGCCAAAGTATACAAGACAGCAATGACTTCAAGTCGTTGCTGTTTTTTTATGGAAAAAATTAAGGCAATTTTTCATATAATTGACACAGGGCAATCGCACTACAAAAAGTCAAAGAAGGAGTAAAATATAGCAACCGATCCATAAGAGGTAGCTATTATGCTCAATGATCCAAGAGAGTTCTTTGCCAAACTCAATGACCCAAGACGCCAAAACAAAAACCTCTATCATCCACTAGAGAACGTCATATTTATTGCGCTAACCGCT
>NZ_FUGD01000205.1 GCF_900162815.1 Psychrobacter pasteurii
ACATATCGCCATGACTGTTGCCAACTTATCCGACTTATCAAAAGACCCCACTTACGCCGAGCTTCTGGTGAAAATCCACCTGCTTGAACAGCGTAATGAACACCTGCAACAACAGCTTGTTCAAACAAACACAAGTCACGATCAACTACAGCAGCTTTTTAACCAAGTGGTTGAAGAAAACCACAAGCTGTATGAACAAGTGCTTGAACTCATCGAAAAACAAAGGCAGCTTATTCACCGGCTCTATGGACAAAAAAGCGAAGGCATCACTGCCAGACAAACCCACTTAAATTATGAGGCCGCGCAAGAGGACTTAGCGCAGCTTGAACAAATCCGAGATGACTACCTTAGTGGCTTAAGCCAAGATGAGCTTGCCAAGCTGCCTGCGATTGAACGTACTCAGGCAGAAACCCTCATTAATGAGGGTGAGCTTAAAGCCGCCAAAGAGATCACAGATGAGCTGCCAGCTTCAGCTACTGATCAGCCTAAAAAAACAAAGCGTGCCAAATACACAGTGATTCCTGACAACCTTGAGGTCAAAACCCAGGTTCATGAAC
>NZ_FUGD01000071.1 GCF_900162815.1 Psychrobacter pasteurii
GAGAGTTACACTACCCAGACCTGCTCGTGCTGCCTTAAAATAAGTGACAGTAGTCCGAAAGGTAGAGCAGGCTTGCGAATAAGAGGATGGGCTTGTGCTAAGTGTGGCACATGGCATGATAGAGATATCAATGCTGCTAAGAACATCCTTGCGGTCGGGCTTGACCGTCTAGATGTAGGAATCCCCTCGGTTTAGCGAGGGGAGGAAGTCAAGATTTCTACGATAATTATTGGCGCTTTTCTTCCTGAAGAAAGTACTCCAGATGACTCTGTAGTAGGATTACTTGCTGGGCTAATTTTATCTATTACGATTATTTATTTATCTATTAAGCAAGGTAAGTCTGCCCAAAAGATAGAAAATAATCAGATTAGGAATCTAACAGCAAAGCCTTTGTTTAATATGGATTTACAGCAGATAAAACCACCAAGCTTAAAGCTAAATAAAACCCCTGACAAAGAGACTGAGGTTAAGAAAAAGCGATCCTTCTTTGAGCAAAGAAGAGTCAGGTCAGAGACTTATAAACAATTAATGCTAATGGCAAGTGATGGAGAAATAAGCCAGGAGGAGGAAGAAAGAATTAAAGAGCTGCTGATGGAGGCAGAGCTTACAGACAAGCAGGAGTTAAAAGGTTTTATTAAAGCTTATAAAAAAGCTTACGAGCATGTTGTGTCTGATGAAGTGGTTACTGAGCAAGAAGACAAAGCACTAGAGCGAATACAAAGACTGTTTAATATCCCGTCTGATATGATTGCGGCAGAGCTACAGGTGTTAGATAAACATAAACTATTAAGGCAGATTCAAAGCGGTATTTTGCCGACTTGTCATACCAATATCATTTTGAAAAAAGATGAAGTTGCTCATTTTAGCTATTTTGCAGATTTAATTGAAGAAAGAGCAGTGAGAGGGCGTTACCAAGGTGGTTCAGCAGGGGTAAGTATTAGAGTGGCAAAGGGAGTTAGCTTTCGAGTGGGGCAGTCTCGGGGTACTTATCAATCAGATAGAGAGCCTGTCGCTGTCAGTTCAGGAAAGCTTATAGTCACTAATAAGCGCATTATTTTTGATGGGGATAAGAAAAGTTTCAATATAACTATTGGGCAACTATTATCTTATGAGGTTTTTGATAATAGCATTTTGGTTAAACCAACACGAGGGAACCCAAGATTGGTTGAATTAAGAGATACAAGCTATGATCCGGATATTTTAGACATGGGAATCAATAGTATTGTTTATAGCTAAACGAGAGAGTAAGTGGTTAAAACTATGTTGGTACTGTAGATCTCAGTACCAACATCTATACCAACAAATATACCGCAATTTTATAAAATTATTCTGAGCTTTAGAAGGAAGGCAGAGTAGGGAGAAAGCGGTAAGATTTAAAATGCCAGTTAAATCAAAAGTTTACAGCCATAAAAAAAGACCTGCCATATTAATATGACAGGTCTTTTTCATGTTTGGTCGGAACGGCAGGATTTGAACCTGCGACCCCTACACCCCCAGTGTAGTGCGCTACCAGACTGCGCTACGCCCCGATGGACAAACTATTTTACTCATAAAAATATTTAATGCAAGCCCTAGCCAGCTATTAACCCAAAATCTCTTTCAAAATCTGGTTAACTTGCTGTGGGTTGGCTTTACCGCGGCTGGCTTTCATTACCTGACCGACTAGACCGTTAAAGGCTTTGGCTTTACCACCTTTGTACTCATCAACCATAGCTTGGTTATTAGCAATAACCTCTTCAACCATGGCCTTAATGGCTCCGGTATCCGTCTCTTGCTTCAAGCCTTTGGCTTCAATAATCTTATCAGCGGCATCTGCGTCTGTACCGCCTTCACCGTCATAAAGTGCAGTAAAGACTTGTTTTGCTAACTTACCTGACAAGGTGTTGTCGTTGAGGCGCTTTAACAAGCCAGCTAACTGTATTTCACTGATAGGAGACTCAATGATACCTTTGTCTTCTTTGTTTAAAGCGCCCAGTAAGTCACCCATGATCCAGTTGGCAGCTAACTTAGCGTGTTCCTTACCTACGGTGTCAAGAACAGCCTCAAAGTAGTCAGCCAGCTCACGGCTACCGGTTAAGATACGCGCATCATACTCTGATAGGCCAAGCTCTTCTTCAAAGCGGGCACGGCGGATAACCGGAAGCTCTGGCATGCTGGCACGAATGGCATCAACAGTTTCTTGTTCGATGCGAACAGGTAGCAAGTCAGGATCTGGAAAGTAGCGGTAATCGTCAGCATCTTCCTTGGTACGCATGATGCGAGTCTCATCCGCTTCTGGATCATAAAGCATGGTGGCCTGAACTACTTTTCCACCATCCTCAATAATGTCGATTTGACGCTCGATTTCACGTTTAATCGCATTTTCGATATTACGGAATGAGTTTAAGTTTTTCAGCTCAGTACGGGTGCCGAACTCTTCGCCAGGTTGACGCACAGATACGTTACAGTCACAGCGGAATGAGCCTTCAGCCATGATAGCGTCTGAGATATCAAGCCAAGTAACCAACTGATGAATGGCTTTAATATAAGCCACTGCTTCGCTTGCTGAACGCATGTCTGGCTCAGACACAATTTCAATCAATGGCGTGCCAGCGCGGTTTAAGTCAACACCTGTCATACCTGCTACAGCATCGTGCACAGATTTACCCGCATCTTCTTCTAAGTGGCCGCGTGTGATACCAATACGTTTGCTATATTCGTTCTTCTCGCCTTCATTAACTACAACATCGATGTAGCCTTTACCAACGATGGGGTTTTCCATCTGGGTAATTTGATAGCCTTTTGGTAGGTCAGGGTAGAAGTAGTTTTTACGGTCAAAGGTATTTAGCATACCAAGCTCTGCATTCACCCCGATACCAAACTTAAGCGCACGCTCAATCAAGCCTGCGTTCAATACAGGAAGTACCCCAGGTAGACCTAAATCAACGATGCTGGCCTGAGTGTTTGGCTCGTTACCAAATTTGGTTGATGAGCTTGAGAAGATTTTACTTTCAGTATTTAGTTGGCAGTGAATTTCAATACCAATGACCACTTCATAGCCGTCAACTAATAATTCTTTGCGAACCGGCTGGTGGGTGGTGTTACTTTCAGTGATAGCAGTCATTAGATGCTCTCCTGTGCAGTAGCAGATAGCTTAGTGTGATAGTCAGTGTGTTGCTGGAAGATGTGAGCGGTAGATAATAGCTTGCTGTCATCCCAGTGATTGCCAATTAATTGCAGACCCACAGGCAAGCCAGATTCAGTGAAGCCAGCAGGGGTACTGATGGCAGGTAGACCGGCTAGGTTAACCCCGATGGTATATACGTCACCTAAGTACATGGTAACTGGGTCTAAAGCGGTATCTAACTTATAGGCCGCAGTAGGGGCGGTTGGGCTAGCAATAACATCACACTTCTCAAAAGCTTTGGTGAAGTCTTCTAAGATTAAGCGGCGTACTTTTTGAGCCTTGGTATAGTAAGCGTCATAGTAACCGGCAGATAGAGCGTAAGTCCCCATCAAGATACGGCGTTGTACTTCATCACCGAACCCTTCAGAGCGGGAGCGGGTGTATAGGTCTTCTGAGTCTTTTGGTTCTTCACAGCGATAACCAAAACGCACCCCATCAAAACGAGATAGGTTTGAAGAGGCTTCAGCAGGAGCCAGCATATAATAAGTGGCTAGCGTAATAGCAGGATCAGTAATGTTTACTTCCACAATAGTAGCGCCTAAGTCTTCGTACTGTTTTAATGCCGCACGAACGTTTGACTCTACTTCTGAATCCAAACCTTGGCCAAAGTATTCTTTTGCCACACCAATGCGTAGACCAGTAAATGGCTTGTTAGCGTCCGCTTGTTCAGCAGCGCTGTGCATCTCTGCGATATAGTCAGGCACATCGCGTTTGATAGACGTGGCATCACGAGGGTCATGGCCCGCCATAGGCTGTAGCAAATAAGCACAGTCTTCAGCAGAGCGGCCAAAAGTACCGGCTTGATCCAAACTTGAAGCATAAGCAATCATACCGAAGCGTGAGACGCTGCCGTAAGTGGGTTTAAAGCCTGTTAGACCACAGAATGAGGCTGGCTGGCGAATAGATCCCCCAGTATCACTACCAGTCGCAAAAGGTACGAAGCCTGCAGCCACAGCAGCAGCAGAGCCGCCTGATGAGCCACCTGGAACACGGCTGGTATCCCATGGGTTATTCACTGCACCATAGTAAGAGCTTTCGTTGTCCGAGCCCATCGCGAACTCGTCCATATTCAGCTTACCTAAGCACACAGCACCCGCTTCACGAATGTTAGATACGATGGTGGCATCATAGGGTGACACAAAGTTGTGTAGCATTTTTGAGCCAGAAGTGGTCAGTAGACCCTTGGTACAAAATAAATCTTTATGAGCCATAGGTAGGCCAAGTAGCGTTGAGGTATCGCCTGCACTGCGCTTTTCATCAGCAGCTTTGGCCGCCTCGCGAGCGCCTTCTTCATCAACGGTAATAAAGCTGTTGATTTTCTCATCAAGTTTATTGATGCGTTTTAAAAAGTGATCAGTCAGTTCCACGCTGCTAAACTGCTGGTTTTTTAGACCATCAGCAAGCTGAGCAACAGATAAGTGATGTAGGTCAGACATATTGGGTGTCCATTATTATTAATTGAAAGTAAGGGTAGAAAATAAAATTATTTGGCTATTCATCATCAGCTGTGGTTTTATAAGCCTTTTTATAAGTTTTCGCTTTAAGCCGGTATTTGTTTTTTAGCCACACTCTGCTTTAACTCAGGTGGGTTTTATTTAATTTTAAGCAAAGCCAAAAATGAAGTAGCGAAATAGACAAGGGGTGTTTAGTCAATAACTTGCGGTACCAGATATAAACCTTGCTCTACAGCAGGAGCCACAGATTGGTTTAATTCACGGTCAATATCTGCATTTGGAATATCAGCACGTAATTCTTGAGCCGCTTCATGTACGTTGGCTAGCGGAGCTAAGTTATCGGTATCTACGCTTGAAAGGGTTTGCATCATGTCTAAGATTTTAGCGATGTCCTCAGCGAAGTTTTGTGCCGCTTCTTCATCTACCGCAAGGCGAGAAAGCTTGGCTACTTCCAAAATATCAGTGGTACAAATTTGATCTTCGCGGTTAGGCGATTGCGGATTTGGTGTGCTATTGGTAGTCATGAGACAAAGCATCCTTTTTGAAATCGGTTAATAGAAAAGTTAGCAAACACAGCGAATAAAAAAGTTAACAAAAATTAGTGCAATAGAAGTTTATCAGACTGTTTTGTCGTATCGGGCTATTATAAAGCAACTGACACTTATTTTCAGTGGTTACCTTGATATGCGATCGGATATTAAAATTGCAAATATTAGTCACATCAGTTTTCAAAATAAGTCACAATAACTCCAAAATTACTATTAACACGGTATCATTATTAGCTAATTAATGATTTTGACATGAGATGTTGCAATTTAATGCTGTATAGTCATATGAAAAATATGATATTTGAATGATTTATCTATAATTAACCGCTATAATTTGCACCACCTGAATATTTGAGCAAATTTTCAAGGATTATTCTTGTCGTCATGCTTTACTTTAGTTAAAGTGTGTCATTTCTATTCGACAAAATCTTAAAATATTTTTTAAAATATTAGACTCTTTTTTTTGAGAGCCAGTCTCTGCTTATTGAATGCACGGGATGATGACGCTACTCTTTAACTCGCAATACGCTGGAACACGATACATGAACCCGTTTGGATTTCTATCTAACAATATCGCCATTGACCTTGGTACTGCCAATACATTGATTTATGCGCCTGGAAAGGGTGTGGTTCTCGACGAGCCTACCGTAGTGGCTCTGCGTAGTAATCGTACTCAGAACCCAACGGTAGCTGCTGTCGGCATTGATGCAAAGCAAATGCTAGGTCGTACTCCCGATAATATTACCGCAATTCGACCTTTAAAAGATGGGGTTATTGCAGATTTTGAGGTGACTCAAAAAATGCTAAAACACTTCATCAATAAAGTGAAAGCCAGACGCTTTTTGGCTCAGCCCAACGTTGTGGTTTGTGTGCCTTGCAAATCTACTTTAGTTGAGCGTCGCGCTATTCGTGAAGCGGTATCTTCAGCGGGGGCTAACAAGGTTTTCTTATTAGAGGAGCCTATGGCAGCAGCAATCGGTGCAGATTTACCCGTTCATGAAGCCAGTGGGTCAATGGTTGTAGATATCGGTGGTGGTACCACAGAGATTGCAGTTATTTCACTATCAGGTTGTGTCTATGCAGATTCAATCCGTATTGGTGGCGATATCTTTGATGAAGCGATTATCACTCATGTACGCCGTAACCATGGCTGTGTGATTGGTGAAACTACTGCTGAGCGTATTAAGCAAAGCGTAGGTTCTGCCATTGATGAAGACGCTAAGCTTGAAGTTGAAGTTCGTGGTCGTAGCATGGCAGAAGGGGTGCCTAAGACTCTAACCGTAACTTCTGAAGAAATCCAAAAAGCCTTAAGCGACTCATTAACCGGTATCGTTAGTGCAGTTAAAACCGCTCTTGAGCAAACCCCACCTGAATTGTCATCAGATATCGCTGAGCGTGGTATTGTGTTGACTGGTGGCGGTGCCTTGCTACGTAACTTTGATAAATTATTGTCAAAAGAGACTGGTCTTCCAGTGACTGTGGCTGAAGATCCGTTAACGTGTGTGAGCCGTGGTGGTGGTGCTGCATTGGCCTTTATTAATAACAAAAGTTTAAATATGATTTTTGTATAGTCTATAAGTTTGTAAGTTCACTATGCCAACGACCCTCTTTGCTCAGTACAATCTTACTTTAAAAAAAACGGCGGCCGTATTATTGGTCGCTATGGTTTTGATGTTACTGGACAGCAAAAATCCTGACTGGTTTAATCCCATACGCGATACTAGCCATTCAGCGATGCAGCCCATTTATCAAATGTCGGTACTGCCAACCTTTGTCAGTCACTGGGCAGACGGGACTTTGATGAGTAAAGAGGCATTACGCCGTGAAAATGTGCAATTGCATGCCCAGTTGTTACATGCTCAGGCGAAGCTACAACAGCAAGATTATGTGTTGGCTCAAAATGCGCGTTTGCAAGGTATTTTATCTACCACTAAGCCGGATCAGTATGAATTAAATTTGGCGCAGGTGATTGGTACTGATACCAACCCCTTAAAGCAAATTGTGGTATTAAACAAAGGCAGTAAAGATGGCGTACAAGTCGGGCAAACTGCCATTGATGAAAATGGTATCCTGGGCCAAATCATCAATGTCTATCCCAATACCAGTCGCTTGCTACTGATTACCGATGAGCTTCAATCTGTGTCGGTTACTGTTAGAAGAACAGGTCAGCGTGCTATTGTTACTGGAGAGGGGACACCAAGCTCACTGAAGCTTGATTATATTTTCAAAACTTCAGATATTCGAGTGGGTGATGAATTAATCTCTTCAGGTCTAGGGGGCCGTTTTCCAGCCGGCTACCGTGTAGGACGTGTAGAGTATATCAACCCTGAACAAAACGAAAACTTCATGAATATTGAAGTGACGCCGGCAGCTGACTTCGTTAACAGCTCTTATGTGTTAATTATGCAAGACAGTGAACATGCGCCCAACTATAGAGACGATAGATTCACAGGCTCTTTAGAACTTACACAGACCCCTTATGTTCCTCCTAGCCGCTCTCCTGATGCTAAGTGAGTGACACAATAATGTCTGTTAGCCTACCTCTACAGCCCAGTTTTTGCCCTCAAGTTTTAAAGCCTAGCTTGTCAGCTAGGCAACAAGGGTTTGCCGGTGTTGTTTTTGACCTCATTTTTCTCATGACCTGTCCCCTCATAAATAGTCATTGCCTAAGCTTATCTATTGAGGCTTCTTAAAAGGCGCTACTGCTATTATGATGAAAACTCCTTTAAGTCCCTTCCAGTCGTTGATGTTAGTTATTGCAAGCTTTGTAGTAGCTTCTGTGATCAATATCTATCCTATGGGACTAGAAGCCTCCTTACTGCGCCCAATGGCCCTCATTATGGTGCTGATTTTTTGGTTAATATTTAAGCCAAAATATGTGGGAGTGGTGACCGCTTTTACCATTGGGATTATCTCAGATTTGCTATTAGACACGCGCTTAGGTCAGCAAGCCTTTGCTGCTGTGATTATGGCTTTTTGTGTTAGGTTTCTAGGGCAGTATATTAAAGAGTTGAATTTATCTATGGCTTGGGGTGTGGCAACCATTGCCTTAATAGTTTTTCAGGTCATTCTATGGTCGGTGCAATATCTTACCCAGAACATATTTTTTGCCAACGCCTTATTTAGTTTATTAATTAGTATCGTTACCTGGCCTTTGGTATTTTTATCCCTGCACCGTTTTATAAGAAAATACTAATTATAATAAAGTCCTAGGACAACTCCCGCTATCTTGGCTTGAACAGGCCTACACTTGAATTAAGCCCTCTTAACTTCCTGAAAATCTTGAGCATGTAATGAAAATTATTCTGGCTTCTACTTCTCCTCGTCGTCAACAATTATTAGCTTTGGCAGATATTGACTTTGTTACTCAAGCGGTAGAGGTCGATGAAAGTGTGCTGCCCGATGAGACGCCTCAGGATTACATTGTCCGAATGGTGCAAGCTAAGGCAGCAGCTGCTGGACAAGACCTGACTGAGCTGTATGAGACAGGGGAGGGTCATTACTTAGTGATAACCTCAGACACTATCGGTGTGCTTGCTGATGGGGTATCTATATTAGTAAAGCCCACTGACAAGGCGGATGCCTTTGCTATGTGGCAAAAGATGTCTAATACTCAGCATGCGGTTTGGACGGCAGTTCAGTTAACTGTGTTTGATAACAAAGGCAACTCGCTACACACAGAAAACATCTTAGAGAAGACAGAAGTTACTTTTGTTGAGTTGGATGAGCCTGCCATGGAAGCTTACTGGGCCAGTGGTGAGCCTGCTGATAAAGCTGGGGGCTATGCCATTCAGGGCAAAGGCGCAGCTTGGGTAGAGCGTATCAATGGTAGCTACTCTAATGTGGTAGGGCTTCCTTTATCACAGACCTTGGTAGCAATTAAAAATATTGAGAAGAAGGTAGCAGGCTTATAGTAGACGAGATAACAATTTTTTAGCGTCAGTGGTACACTGGGGCTAATAAAAAGATATTTTCGTCATTTGCTATAAAGGCAAAATATCTCGCTATAATTAGTTGTCTTTACCAAAATATATTTAACCAATAATAAGATAAAAAGGTCTGCTATGTCAGAAGAGCTACTCATTAATGTCAGCCCAATGGAATCTCGAGTTGCCGTTTTGGACAATGGCGTGGTCAGCGAGGTTTATATTGAGCGTCATAATAAGCTTGGCTTGGTGGGCAATATTTATTTGGGCACAGTCGTCCGTGTTCTACCGGGTATGCAAGCGGCGTTTGTGGAAATTGGGCAGTCTCGTACTGCTTTTTTGCACGTCAATGATATGCGCCGATTACCTCGGCCAACGGTCATAGAAGATAAGACTTCTGCCGCCCGCCATCATAATAAACAAGAGCCTACGGTTTTAACCAGTATTCCTGTCGACCGCTCTGAGCATATTGCCGAAAACAAGTCGGGTGAATCTTCCTCATCAGAGTCTGAGCTGGCTAATTCTTCCAAAGTAGAGGTGGAGCCAGGCAGTCTTAGAGAAAAGAAATCTGCCTTGGCTGATGAAACTGAAAATCTGCAAAGTGACTTGCTGGATAACTCTTTATTAGATAACGACTCCCCCGATAAAGTGGGCAATGCGATTACTCAAGTAGAGACGCCGCCTACTGCTGCTAAGGAACGTCAAATCATTGAGCCGCCACGTCACGAACTGATTCAGTATCGCTTGCATGAAGGCCAAAAAATTCTGGTGCAGGTCACCAAAGACCAATTAGGCACCAAAGGCGCGCGTCTTACCACCAACATCTCTTTGCCATCTCGCTATTTGGTTTATTTGCCTTCTAGCGAGCATATTGGTATTTCGCAGCGTATCGATAATGAAGAAGAGCGTCACCGCTTAAAGACAGAGCTGTCACAGCTGATGCAAACCGTTAACTTGACGGGCGGGCTTATCGCGCGTACAGCAGCAGAGCGGGTCCCTGTGGCCAAGCTTGAAGAGGATATTTATTACTTAGTACAGCTATGGCGTACCATTCAAGCGCGCAAAGAGGCTTCAGCAGGCAGTGGTAAAACAGCGGTTCTGATTTATCAAGAGCTCTCCTTGCCACTGCGCTCAATTCGAGATTTGGTACACCCAGATACCGAAAAGGTCATCGTTGATCATGAAGGCATGTATAACGAAGTGCGTCAGTTTGCCAAAGAGTTTGTGCCTTTTATTTATCCGCGTATTTTACCTTATATGGGGGAGCAGCCTTTATTCGATGTGCATCGGGTAGAGGAGGACTTAAGAGATGCGCTAAAGCGTCGGGTGGATTTAAAGTCGGGCGGTTATCTAATTATTGACCAAACCGAGGCGATGACCACCATTGATGTCAACACAGGCTCGTTTGTCGGTGGTCGCTCGCTTGAGGACACGGTATACAAAACCAACTTAGAAGCCACTCACGCCATTGCTAGGCAGCTTAGGTTGCGTAACTTGGGCGGCATCATCATTCTTGACTTTATCGATATGTTAGAGCAAGAGCATAAAGATGATGTGCTAGAGAGTTTGCAGCATCAGCTGTCTCAAGATTATGCCAAGACCAAGATTACTCAAGTCAGTGAGCTTGGGTTGGTTGAGATGACCCGCAAGCGCACCCGTGAGTCATTAGAACAGCAGCTGTGTGAGCCTTGTAAGACTTGTGAGGGTAAGGGCTTTATCAAGACCGCTGAGACGGTGTGCTTTGAGATTTTCCGTGAGATTATGCGCTGTGCACGCACCTATAACTCACCGAAGAAGTTCACTGTCGTTGCTCATGCCTCTGTCATTGATTTACTGCTGTCTTCTGAGGCAGACACTGTCGCTGACCTGGAGTATTTATTAGGTAGAGTCATCACTTTTGAGGTAGAAAACCTATACACCCAAGAGCAATATGACATCGTTTTAGATTGATAATTAAGGGCGAGATAGAGAAGGGGGCAGTAAGTGTTATTAAAATGTAAAAGTGACAATTTATTCCCCTTTTATCCTCATTAAAACTTAGGAATACCCTTGCAATCGATTATCAAGTGTGTATAATACAACCCACTGAATTTATATGAGCGTTTCAAGTAAGTGTGATCAAATACGGCAGCGTATTGAACTGTAATCACTTGTAAAGCTTGACGTTAATACAGCTGAAGCATCGTTTTCGGCACTAATTTCATTCTTCTTTGCTACCTTCCTATATGGAAATGGTGGGCAAGGATTAAACTTATTTTGTTTTTTGAATTGTTGAATGTGATTAATCTCACGATTTAACCAAAGAATAAATCATTTATATAACGGCTATTTATCATTCAAGACCTACCATTAGGGTAGCAACGATGATAAAACCACTTATTAGGAGCTTGCTGGCATGGCTAACCAGAGAATCCGTATCCGACTAAAGTCTTTTGATCATAGATTGATCGATCAGTCGGCACAAGAGATTGTCGATACCGCAAAGCGCACTGGTGCGCAAGTTTGTGGTCCTGTACCGTTGCCTACTCGCATCGAGCGTTTCAACGTCCTAACCTCGCCACACGTCAACAAAGACGCGCGAGATCAGTACGAGATTCGTACTCATAAGCGTATGCTTGACATCGTGCAACCTACTGATAAAACAGTTGACGCATTGATGAAATTGGACTTGGCTGCTGGTGTAGACGTTCAAATCGCATTGGGTTAATCAAAAGCGCGTATATTTAAGCGTAATGATTAATGAGACGCGACTTTTAGAAATTACCCCAAACTATTAATTGAAGATATAAAGAGGTTTAACATGGCGATCGGTTTAGTCGGTAAGAAATGCGGCATGACCCGTGTCTTCACTGAAACAGGCGCTTCTATCCCTGTAACGGTTGTTGAGGTCGATGCAAACCGCATTACTCAAATTAAAACCAATGACACTGACGGCTATCAAGCCATCCAAGTAACCACTGGTGAGCGTCGTGACAGCCGCGTAACTGCAGCACAAAAAGGTCACTTTGCTAAAGCTGGCGTTAAAGCTGGCCGTGGTACATGGGAATTCCGTGTTACAGAAGAAGAACTTGAAGGACGTGAAGCGGGTAGCGAAATTGCTGCTGACCTATTCGAAGCAGGGCAACTTGTTGATGTTACAGGTCAAAGTAAAGGTAAAGGCTTCCAAGGTGGCGTAAAACGTCATAACTTTAGTATGCAAGATGCTACGCACGGTAACTCAGTATCGCATCGCGTATTGGGTTCAACAGGTCAGAACCAAAGCCCAGGTAAAGTTTTCAAAGGTAAGAAAATGCCAGGGCAAATGGGTAACAAACGTGTTACCGTTCAAGGACTTGAAGTCGTGTCAGTAGACGCTGAAAAAGGTCTTCTAGTCATTAAAGGTGCCATTCCAGGTGCCAATGGTGGCGATGTCATCGTACGTCCGTCAATCAAAGCCTAAGCAAGGGGATTAACGTGAATTTAAAAACTGTTACAGGCGCAGCGGTTGAGCTGTCTGACACGGCATTTGGTCGTGAATTCAACGAAGCCCTCGTTCACCAAGTCGTCACTGCTTATTTAGCAGGCGCACGTCAAGGTAGCCGCGCACAAAAGACTCGTGCTGAAGTTTCTGGCGGTGGTAAGAAACCATGGCGTCAAAAAGGTACTGGCCGTGCACGTGCTGGTTCTACGCGCAGCCCAATCTGGGTTGGTGGTGGTCGAGCGTTTGCTGCTAAGCCACAAGACTGGTCACAAAAAGTGAACCGTAAAATGTATCGCGGTGCGATGCAGTGTATCTTAGCCGAGTTAGTTCGCCAAGATCGTCTAATTTTAGTTGAAGACATCACTGTTTCAGCTCCAAAGACAAAAGAACTAATTAGCAAATTGGAAGAACTTAATGCACCACGTGCATTAATCGTGACCAATGAAGTTGATGAGAATCTATACTTAGCTGCCCGCAACATTCCACATGTGAATGTACTTGGTACTAACGAAGTGGATCCTGTTAGCTTGATTGCGTTTGATAAAGTCATCATGTCTGTTGACGCAGCGAAACAATTTGAGGAAGCACTAGCATGAATAACGCAAGACTTTATCAGGTCTTAAAAGGGCCTGTGTTCTCAGAAAAATCTCAGCTGTTAGGTGACTCACTAGGTGTGCAGGTTTTCAAAGTTGATAACAATGCCACTAAGCGTGAAATCAAAAAAGCAGTCGAGTTAATGTTTGAAGGTGTGGAAGTTACTAAGGTAAACACCTTAAATGTTAAAGGTAAAACAAAGCGCTTTGGTCGCACTGTAGGTCGTCGTAATGACTATAAAAAAGCCTATGTGACTTTAAAAGCTGGTCAAGATGTACAAATGGCTGATGCTGGTGAAGAGATTGCAGACAATGCAGCTTCTACTAGCGAAACAGCGAACAACGAATAAGGATACAAATCATGCCTATCGTAAAAGCAAAGCCAACATCACCAGGTCGCCGTTTTGTTGAAAAAGTGGTGCATCCACACCTTTACAAAGGTCGTCCGCATGCCCCACTTGTTGAAGCACAAGGTAGATCAGGTGGTCGTAATAACAATGGTCGTATTACGTCACGTCATATTGGTGGTGGACACAAGCAACACTATCGTATTATCGACTTCAAGCGTACTAAAGACAATATCCCAGCAACGGTAGAGCGTATTGAATACGATCCAAACCGTACTGCACATATTGCATTACTTAAGTATGCTGACGGTGAGCGTCGTTATATCATCGCTCCTAAGAAACTTAAAGTTGGCGATACTGTAATGTCAGGTGAGTCATCACCTATTCGTCCAGGTAACTGCTTACCACTTAAAAACATCCCTGTAGGTACTACTATCAGTAGTATCGAACTAAAAATCGGTAAAGGCGCGCAATTAGCTCGTTCAGCTGGTGCTTCAGTTCAACTACTAGGTAAAGATGGTATTTACGCAATTATCCGTTTACGCTCTGGCGAAACTCGCCGTGTACACGTAAATTGCCGTGCAGTTATTGGTGAAAACTCTAACTCTGAAAATAACCTAAAATCACTTGGTAAAGCAGGTGCAGCACGTTGGCGTGGCGTTCGTCCACAGACTCGCGGTACTGCGATGAACCCGATTGATCACCCACACGGTGGTGGTGAAGGTCGCACAATGGGTAAACATCCAACTACGCCATGGGGTCAGAAGACCAAAGGTCTTAAAACGCGTCACAATAAGCGTACTGACAGTATGATCATCCGTCGCCGTCGCGCCAAGAAGAAATAAAGGAAAATTTCATGCCTCGTTCATTGAAAAAAGGTCCATTCATTGATGCGCATCTGTTTGCCAAAGTAGAAAAAGCTGTTGAGTCTAACTCACGCAAGCCAATCAAAACTTGGTCACGTCGCTCGATGATTCTGCCACAAATGGTTGGTCTAACAATTTCTGTTCATAATGGTCGTACACACGTACCGGTTATCATTAGTGAGCAAATGGTTGGCCATAAACTAGGTGAATTTGCCCCGACTCGCACATATCGCGGTCATGGCTTTGACAAGAAAGCAAAAAAATAAGGTGCTCACTATGGAAGTAACTGCAAAATTACGCGGTGCCGCCATTTCGGCACAGAAAGTTCGACTTGTCGCAGATGAAGTTCGTGGTAAGTCTATTGAGCGTGCTTTGGATATCCTTGCGTTCAGCAATAAAAAAGGCGCAGTATTCGTTAAGAAATGTCTTGAGTCTGCTATCGCTAATGCTGAACACAACCACGGTTTAGATATCGATACGCTTAAAGTATCAACTATCTATGTGGATGAAGGCATCACGCTAAAGCGTATCCTACCACGTGCAAAGGGTCGTGCTGATCGTATCAGTAAGCGTACCTGTCACATCACTGTTAAGGTAGGAGAATAATTCATGGGACAAAAAGTACATCCAATCGGAATTCGTCTTGGTGTTGTAAAAAAACACAACGCTAACTGGTATGCAGACCCAAAACAATATTCTGAATACCTACTTAACGATCTACAAGTACGTGACTATCTTCGCAAGAAGCTAGACAATGCTATGATTAGCCACATTTTGATTGAGCGTCCTACTGGCGCTGCTAAAATCACAATCTCAACGGCTCGTCCAGGTATCGTTATTGGTAAGAAAGGCGAAGATATTGAGAAGTTACAAAAAGAATTAACCAAAATGATGGGCGTACCAGCTCAGGTTAATATCGAAGAAATTACTTCTCCAGATTTAGATGCTCGTCTAGTTGCTGAAGGTATCGCTAGCCAACTAGAACGCCGTGTTATGTTCCGTCGTGCTATGAAGCGCGCAGTACAAAACAGCATGCGTTCTGGCGCTCAAGGTATTAAAGTTGAACTGTCTGGTCGTTTAGGCGGTGCTGAGATCGCTCGTACTGAGTGGTATCGTGAAGGTCGTGTACCTTTACACACTCTACGTGCAGATATCGATTATGCATCAGTTCGTGCAGAGACTACTTACGGAACCATCGGTGTTAAAGTATGGATTTTCCGTGGTGAAATTCTAGATGGTATGGATAGCGTTTATAATCCACCTAAAGAAGATAAGACTCGTGCGCCAAAACGCCGCGGCCGTGGAAACCGTCGCAATTCAGACAGAGCAAACACAGATAGAGGTTAAGCTATGTTACAACCAAAACGTACCAAATTTCGTAAAATGCATAAAGGGCGTAACACGGGTTTAGCACATCGTGGTAGCACTGTTGCATTTGGTCAGTTTGGCTTAAAATCAGTTGGCCGTGGTCGCATGACTGCTCGTCAAATTGAAGCCGCACGTCGTACTATTACTCGTAAGGTTAAGCGTGGTGGTAAAATCTGGATTCGTGTATTCCCAGACAAACCAATCACCAACAAACCATTAGAAGTTCGTATGGGTAAAGGTAAAGGTCCTGTAGAATACTGGGTATGCGAAATCAAACCAGGTAAAATGCTTTATGAGATCGAAGGGGTTTCAGAAGAATTAGCACGCGAAGCGTTCACGCTTGCAGCAGCTAAGCTTCCCTTCAAAACTACCATTGTTAAGCGGACGATAATGTAATGAAGATCAGTGAATTACGAGACAAATCAGTAGAAGAGCTGACTGGATTACTAGACGAGAAGCAACTTGATGCATTCCGTCTTCGTATGGCGAAAGCCACCGGTCAACTAGGTAGCACACACGAAGTCAAAGCAAATCGCCGTGCGATTGCTCAAATTAAGACTTTGATTAATGAGAAACAAAGAGGCGCCTAATGAGTAACGATATTCAACAAACCGAAGGTGTAGGTATTGTTACTGGTAAGGTTGTCAGTAACAAGATGGATAAGTCTATTACAGTGCTAATCGAGCGTAAAGTTCGTCACCCACTATATGGCAAACAGATCCGTCGTTCTACAAAAATTAAAGCCCACGACGAAAACAATGTCTGTAAAGAAGGTGACGTGGTTCGTATTATTGAAACACGCCCAATCTCTAAGACTAAGTCTTGGAAACTAGTTGACGTTGTGGAAACAGCGGAAAAAATATAAGCAAATTGCAATTGGCAATAATTACTGGTAAAATACGTCCCCTTTATGGCGACATACCAGATTAGTGAATACTTCATGTGGTTTTCTATAATTGCATGAAGTTATTCACCAGTATTGTTATTGCCTGTTGTATATGATTGGAGTAACGCGATGATTCAGACTGAAACAATTCTGGAAGTTGCAGATAATAGTGGTGCACGACGTGTACAGTGTATTAAGGTACTAGGCGGTTCACATCGTCGTTATGCCTCTGTAGGCGACATCATTAAAGTATCTGTTAAAGAAGCAATTCCACGTGGTCGTGTTAAAAAAGGCGATGTAATGAATGCTGTGGTTGTACGTACCAAAAAAGGTGTACGTCGTCCAGATGGTTCAGTACTACGTTTTGATGACAACGCTGCAGTATTGCTTAACCAGAACAAAGCCCCGATTGCCACTCGTATCTTTGGGCCGGTAACTCGTGAACTACGTGGTGATCAATTCATGAAGATTGTATCACTAGCACCAGAAGTACTGTAGAGGTAACCCATGGCTAAATTACGTAAAGGCGACAGTGTTATTGTTATTGCTGGTAAAGACAAAGGCAAACAAGGCACTGTGCTAGCGGTAAAAAATGACCGTATCAAAGTTGAAGGCATTAACATCGTCACCAAACACCAAAAGCCAAATGCGGCAACTGGTGCTGAAGGTGGTATCGTTAAGCAAGAAGCATTTTTACATATTTCTAACGTCGCAATTTTTAATGCGCAAACCCAAAAAGCTGATCGTATTACTTATCAGTTTGACGAAGACGGCAACAAACAACGCGTCTATCGTTCAAACGGTGAAGTAGTGGCGACTGCGTAAAACACTAAGGGTGTAATAGCAATGGCTAGATTAAAATCACTATACAATGACCAGTACAAGCAACAGATCAAAGATGAACTAGGCTTGGAAAACGTCATGCAAGTACCAAAGATCACCAAAATTACTCTTAACATGGGTGTTGGCGGTGCTTCACAAGACAAGAAGCTTTTAGAAGGTGCCGTAGCGGACATGACTGCAATTGCAGGTCAGAAGCCGGTAATCACTAAAGCTCGTAAATCTGTCGCTGGCTTTAAAATTCGTGAAGAATGGCCAATTGGCTGTAAAGTGACACTTCGTGGCGAGCAAATGTATGAGTTTTTAGATCGTCTCATTGCTATTGCTATCCCACGTATCCGTGACTTCCGTGGCTTTTCACCAAAAGCTTTCGATGGTCGTGGTAACTACTCGTTAGGTATTAAAGAGCAAATCGTTTTCCCAGAAGTCGATTATGATAAAATTGATCGCCTTCGTGGGCTTGATATCACTATCACGACATCTGCTCAGGACGACGAGCAGGGTCGCGCACTGCTTAAAGCATTCGGCTTCCCATTCAAATAGGAATAAAGCATTATGGCAAAAAAGAGCATGATTAATCGCGAATTAAAACGCGAGAAAATGGTTGCTAAGTATGCTGAGAAGCGTGCAAATCTTAAAGCAATCATTAGTGACATGAACGCAAGTGATGAAGAAAGAATGGAAGCCATTCTTGAACTTCAATCACTTCCACGTAACTCGTCTCCAGTTAGACTACGTAACCGTTGTGGTGTAACTGGCCGTCCTCATGGTTACTTCCGTAAGTTTGGTTTATCACGTAACATTTTACGCGAACGCGTAATGCAAGGTGATGTTCCAGGCGTTCGTAAAGCTAGTTGGTAAGGGAGTAATACTATGAGTATGCAAGATACAGTTGCTGATATGCTAACCCGTATCCGTAACGCACAAATGGCACGTAAAGTTTCTGTTGCTATGCCAAGCTCAAAACTACGTAAGTCAATTGCTGACCTACTAGTTCAAGAAGGTTACATCGCATCTGCTGAAGTAACTGAAGAAGGCAATGGCAAAGCAACTTTAAGCATTGAATTAAAATACTTCGAAGGCAAGCCTGTTATCGAAGTAATCAAACGCTACAGCCGTCCAGGTTTACGTCAATACCGCGGTAAAGACGCAATCCCATCGGTACAGCAAGGTTTAGGTGTTGCGATCGTTTCAACCAGCCAAGGTATTATGAGTGATCGCGCTGCTCGTGCCGCTGGCATCGGTGGTGAAATCATCGCATTCGTTGCTTAAATCATATTTTGTATTATTTAACTTTTTTAAATTCTATTAATAGGGTATAATGGGCGCCTTTATTTAGGCACCTAGTTACTCATAATAGTTAAAAGCTTAAGTAATATAGAGCTGATTATTTAAATTAACAGGCCTAGTGCCTGTTAATTTTTTCATAATCATTCGTTATTTATCTGTTATTAAGGAATATTCCTATGTCTCGTGTGGCTAAAGCCCCAGTAGCACTGCCTAAGGGCGTAAGTGTTACTTTGAACGGTCAGCAGGTTGAAGTTAAAGGCAGTAAAGGTACTATGTCTTTACACCTGCATGATTTGGTCGAGCTAAAACAAGAAGATGATCAACTGATCTTATCACCTGTTTCTGACTCTAAAGAAGCTTGGATGCACACTGGTACCATGCGTTCATTAGTGAACAACTTGGTGGTAGGTGTTTCTGAAGGTTTTGAAAGAAAACTTCAGTTGATTGGTGTTGGTTACCGTGCTCAAGTAGCTGGTAGCAAAGTAACTCTAAACGTTGGTTACTCACATCCAATCGAATACACGCTTCCAGAAGGTGTTACTGCTGAAACCCCAAGCCAAACTGAAATCGTTTTAAAATCAAACGATAAGCAGGCACTAGGTCAAGCTGCTGCGAAAATCCGTGGTTATCGTCCGCCTGAGCCATATAAAGGTAAAGGTATCCGTTATAGTGACGAGCATGTGGTTCGTAAAGAAGCTAAGAAAAAATAAGGTGAAATGACATGTTTGATAAAAGAGCTGCTCGCTTACGTCGAGCTAAAAAAACACGTGCCCACATCCGTCATTTAGGTGTGCATCGTTTAGTTGTTAACCGTACTCCACGCCATATCTATGCTCAGATCATTTCTCCAACTGGCGGAGAAGTATTGGCTCAAGCTTCAACACTTGACAGCACTTTACGCTCTGGCGCTACTGGTAACGTTGATGCAGCTACTGCTGTAGGTAAACTTATCGCTGAACGTGGAAAATCTGCTGGTATCACTAAAGTTGCCTTTGACCGTAGTGGTTTCAAATACCACGGCCGCGTTAAAGCACTAGCTGACGCCGCTCGTGAAAATGGATTGGAGTTTTAATCATGGCTAAAGTAGAGCAAAATGACGGTTTAGTAGAAAAATTAGTTTCTGTTGATCGTGTATCTAAAGTTGTAAAAGGTGGTCGTATTTTCTCATTCACAGCATTAACTGTTGTTGGTGATGGTAACGGCCGTGTTGGTTTTGGACGTGGTAAAGCTCGTGAAGTTCCAGCTGCTATCCAAAAAGCACTTGAAGCTGCTAAACGCAACATGATCACTGTAGATCTTGATGGCGTTACTTTACAGCATCCAATTGTTGCCCGTCATGGTGCAAGTAAAGTATACATGCAGCCAGCTACTGAAGGTACTGGTGTAATTGCCGGTGGTGCAGTTCGTGCCGTACTAGAATCAGCTGGTGTAGAAGACGTATTAACTAAGTGTTACGGTTCAACGAACCCAACAAACGTAGTACGTGCAACATTCAATGGTTTACGTGATATGTCGTCTCCTGAAAAGGCGGCTGCAAAACGTGGTAAATCTGTAGACGAAATCTTGGGCTAACCATTATTTAGATATTAAAGTAGGTGAGTTACGATGAAAAAAATGAAAGTTACTCAAATTAAATCTGGTGCCCATCGCCTCAAGAGCCATAAAGCTTGTCTTATGGGCCTTGGTTTACGCCGTATTGGACATACAGTTGAAGTTGAAGACACGCCTTCAACCCGTGGAATGGTGAATCGCATCAATTACATGGTTAAAGTGGAGGAAGCGTAATGGGACTTAAATTAAACGAATTATCGCCAGCCGTAGGCGCCAAAAAAACTGCACACCGTAAAGGTCGTGGTATTGGTTCTGGCCTAGGCAAAACTGGTGGCCGTGGTGTTAAAGGTCAGAAGTCACGTTCAGGCTCAAGCATCGGTGCTGGTTTCGAAGGCGGTCAAATGCCTTTATACCGTCGCGTGCCTAAGTTTGGTTTTACCAGTCAAATGGCATTAACTACTGCAGAAGTACGTCTTTCTGAACTTAACAAGATCGATGGCGATGTAGTAAGCGTTGAAACTTTAAAAGAAGCAAACATCATCCGTCATGACATGAAACGTGCGCGTATCATCTTATCTGGCGAGATCACTAAAGCTTATACATTTAAAGGTGTTAAAGTGACCAAAGGTGCTAAAGCTGCTATTGAAGCTGCTGGTGGCACAGTTGAGGAAACTCAGGAGTAATTTAAATGGCGAAGCAATCTGTGCCTACCTCTGCAATTCCGATGAATCCGCTTGTCTTTATTCGTAAGTATGATGAGCTATGGAGTCGCTTGTTGTTTTTGATGGGGGCGCTGGTTGTTTACCGTTTAGGTTCACATATTCCAGTTCCTGGTATTAATCCAGTCAGCCTAGCTGAATTATTCTCTCGTAACGAAAACACCATCTTGAGCATGTTCAACATGTTTTCAGGTGGTGCTTTAGAGAGAATGTCAATTATGGCGCTTGGAATCATGCCATATATCTCAGCTTCTATTATCGTTCAGATGATGTCGGCCGTAATGCCGTCATTAGAAGCTTTGAAGAAAGAAGGAGAGTCTGGCCGCCGTAAATTGAATAAATATACGCGGCAGGGGACTCTCTTTTTGGCATCTATCCAAGCCATCTTTATGTGTACTGGATTAATCAGTCAAAACCTGACATTGTCTTCAGGATTAACATTTTATATACCTGCTGTGAGCTCCCTTGTAGCAGGCGCCATGTTCTTGATGTGGCTTGGTGAGCAAATTACAGAACGCGGTGTGGGCAATGGTATTTCAATGCTTATTTTTGCGAGCATTGTGGCCAGTGTACCTAGTATGTTAGGTCAGTCCTTTGAGATGGTAAAAAACGATCCTCAAAGTCTGATTGTACTGCTGGTATTTGCGGTATTAGGCATTGCAGTAACAGCAGGCATTGTGTTTATTGAAAGAGCACAGCGCCGTATTCCTGTGAACTATGCCCAAAAGCAGCAACTGGGTCGTAAAATTTATGCTGATCAACAATCACACTTACCGCTGAAAATTAACATGGCAGGGGTTATCCCAGCTATTTTCGCAAGTGCGTTGTTGATGTTCCCGGCAAGTTTAGGTCAATGGGTGGGTAACTCTGCCGATCCTAGTGCCTGGCAGCAATTTTTACAAACCATGTCATTGGTTCTAGCACCGGGTCAGCCATTATATTTGGCTCTATTTGGTGCAATGATTGTTTTCTTCTGTTACTTCTATACGGCGCTAGTTTTTAGTCCTAGAGAAGTGGCAGAGAACTTGAAGCGCAGTGGTGCTTATATTCCAGGTATTAGACCGGGTTTACAAACACAGCGTTATTTAGATCATGTTTTAAACCGTCTAACCTTTATCGGTGCGATTTATATGACTGTGATCTGTTTAATGCCGATGCTGCTACAGTCTTCATTTGGCATACCATTCCACCTAGGTGGTACATCACTTTTAATTATGGTAGTCGTGGTTATGGATTTCATTTCACAGCTACAGGCTCACTTAATGACACATCAGTATCATGACCAGACCCTAATCAAATAGTTTTAACTTATATTTAAAGTATTTGAGTAGGTCTGTTCAATAGGAGAAAATTATGAAAGTTCAAGCATCTGTTAAGAAAATTTGTGGTAGCTGTAAAGTAGTTCGCCGTAAAGGTAAAGTACACGTTATCTGTAAAGCAGAACCACGTCATAAACAGCGTCAAGGTTAATTGTTAATTTTTGTATTTTAGAGTAATTTATAATACAGATTACGAATTAAGCTTGAAAATTTAGGGCGGATGAGCTATCATCCGCCACTTGCCGTCGTTTACTAACTTTTATTTGGTTTTTTGGTACAAAACCAGACTGTCAAACACAAGATCATGTAAATGGCAAAATCTGAAACATAAGTCTGAAGATTATTTTTATATAATAAAGACTCATTTTTCATAACTGGAGAGAAATCAATGGCTCGTATTGCCGGCGTCAACATCCCGGATAACAAGCATGCAGTGATTTCATTGACTTATATCTTTGGTATTGGTCGTACTACCGCTCAGAAAATCTTAGAAGCGGTTGGTATCGAACCTACTACTAAAGTGAGTCAATTAGATGACGCACAGCTTGATGCTATCCGTGCAGAAGTTGGTAACTACATGACTGAAGGTGACCTTCGTCGTGAAGTTTCAATGAATATCAAGCGTTTGGTCGACTTAGGTTGTTACCGTGGCATCCGCCATCGTCGTAACTTACCTGTAAGAGGTCAAAACACGAAGAATAACGCTCGTACTCGTAAGGGTCCGATTCGTTCAATTAAAAGATAATTAACTTAGGAAGCTAAAAGATGGCAAAAGACACCCGTGGTCGTAAAAAAACGGCACGTCGTTCGGTATCCGAGGGCGTAGCCCACATTCATGCGTCTTTTAATAACACCATTGTAACGATTACTGATCGTCAAGGTAATGCATTGGCTTGGGCCACCTCTGGTGGACAAGGCTTCCGTGGTTCACGTAAATCTACACCATTCGCAGCCCAGGTTGCAGCTGAAGTTGCTGGTAAAGCAGCTCAAGAAACTTATGGTGTGAAAAATGTCGATGTTCTGGTTAAAGGTCCAGGACCGGGTCGTGAGTCTGCGGTAAGAGCTTTAGGTGCATTAGGTTATAAAATTAACAGCATATCTGATGTAACCCCAATCCCACACAACGGTTGCCGTCCGCCTAAAAAGCGTCGCGTATAAACTATTGTTACCGTATTTTTTGCTTTATTATTTATAGCAAATTATACGGTGTGTGTATTAAGACGAAATTACCGTTACAAGTTACTATTAAGACGTAACTCAAGGAGACACAAGCATGGCCCGTTATATTGGTCCAAAATTAAAGTTGTCGCGTCGTGAAGGTACTGATTTACAATTAAAATCAGGTGTGAAGCCTTATGACGTTAAAACTAAGAAAGCAGGTCGCGTACCTGGTCAACATGGCAACACCCGTAATAAAGCTTCTGAATACTCGCTACAGTTGCGTGAGAAGCAAAAAGTTAAGCGTATGTACGGCGTTTTAGAGCGTCAGTTCGCTAACTACTATAAAGAATCTGCACGTGCTCGCGCTGCAACTGGTGAACACCTATTGCAAATGCTAGAGCGTCGTTTAGACAACGTAGTATATCGTATGGGCTTTGGCTCAACTCGTGCTGAAGCACGTCAGTTAGTAAGCCACCGTGCGGTTATGCTTAAGAAAGCTGGTCGTGATGAGTTTGTTCGTGTGAACATTCCATCTATCCAAGTTCAAGATGGCGATGTGATCGCTATTCATGAAAAAGCGAAAGAACAGTTACGTATTAAGAATGCTATTGAACTTGCTACCCAACGTGGTATCCCTGAGTGGTTAGACGTTGATCATAGCAAAATGCAAGGTACATTTAAGCAAGCTCCAGATCGTATTGATCTACCTGCAGAAATCACCGAAAGCTTAATCGTTGAATTGTATTCTAAATAATCGCTAACAATAATTTGATTAACTAATCGAGGTGACAATATGATGCTTAATGCTACCGAGTTTCTGACCCCTAATGCCATTAATGTGGATGCGGTTGATGAAACCAACGCTAAAGTCACGCTCGAGCCGTTAGAACGCGGCTTTGGGCATACCTTAGGTAATGCCCTTCGTCGCATTCTTTTATCTTCGTTACCTGGTGCAGCGGTAATTGAAGCAGAAATTGAAGGTGTAGATCATGAATATTCTACCCTTGAAGGTCTGCAAGAAGACGTTCTAGATTTATTGTTAAATCTAAAAGGTCTTGCAATCACTATGCACGATCAAAATGAAGTGTTTTTAACACTAGACAAAAAAGGTCCTGGCATTATCACAGCGGCAGATATCGAACTGCCACATAACGTTGAGATTGTTAACCCTGATTTGGTTCTAGGTACGCTAGGTGACCGTGGTCATCTAAAAATGCGCTTACGTGTGGTTATGGGCCGTGGTTATGAGCCTGCTAACCTTCGTCGTGAAGACGGTGACACGAAGGCCATTGGTCGCTTGAAATTGGATGCTAGCTTTAGCCCAGTTTCACGTGTGGCTTACCAAGTTGAAAACGCTCGTGTTGAACAGCGTACGGATTTAGACCGTCTAATCATTGAATTAGAAACCAATGGTACGATCGATCCTGAAGAAGCAATTCGCAAAGCAGCAACTATTTTGCAGCAACAAATCTCGATTTTCGTAGATTTAGAAGCAGAAGAAGCGCCAGAGCCTGTGAAAGAGAAAGAAGAGGTTGATCCTGTGCTATTACGCCCAGTAGATGACCTTGAACTAACGGTTCGCTCAGCCAACTGTTTAAAAGCTGAAAACATTTACTATATCGGCGATTTGGTTCAGCGTTCAGAAACTGAACTGCTTAAAACACCAAACCTTGGTAAGAAATCATTAACCGAAATTAAAGACGTATTAGCGTCTAAAGGTCTTGAACTGGATATGCGCCTAGAAAACTGGCCACCAGCGGATCTACGTGTTGATGACCGTTTTTCTTACCGTAGCCGTTAAACTATTAAGGATATTTGACCATGCGACATCGTAAGAGTGGAGTTAAGCTGGGTCGCACCGGCAGCCATCGTAAGGCAATGTTCCAGAACATGACAAACTCTCTGTTTGAGCATGAACTGATCAAAACAACATTACCTAAAGCTAAAGAGCTTCGCCGTGTAGCTGAGCCTTTAATTACTTTGGCAAAAGAAGATTCAGTTGCTAACCGCCGTTTAGCATTCAGCCGTATGCGTAACAAAGATATGGTTGGTAAACTATTTGGTACACTAGCACCACGTTATCAAGAGCGCCCAGGTGGATACATCCGTATCATCAAATGTGGCAATCGTGATGGTGATAATGCACCAATGGCCTATGTTGAACTAGTAGACCGTGACTAATTTTTATTAGTTGTTTTACTGGTACTTGTGCCAGTAAAAAGAAACCTCAGTAGCGGTATAAATTCTGTTTTTCATGATTTATACAGTTGCTGAGGTTTTCTTATGCCTACTACTATCTTGTGCCCATTATAAATAGCTAACTAAATAGCTAAATAGAAAAATGGCGGATTAATCTAATTAATCCGCCATTTATATTGTTGTATTCAACTGCTTAACTATTACTTAGCTGACTCAGTTGATTTAGTTAATGCAGTGTGGCAGTAGGCATGCTGCTTAGTCAATTATTTGACTGGCATCACCAGCCCCTTGGCGAACTAACTCTGGTGGGAACACAGTCATATCAACAATGGTGGTTAGCTTGGTAGTTAGTACCCCTGCATTAATCATGATATCGATATTATTTCCTAGCTTTTCTTCGATATCAAAGGGGTCATCTAAGGCCAACTGCATGTCTGGTAGGATTAAAGAGCTGGTTAAAATAGGCTCTCCCATTGCTTCAAGTATCATCTGAGAGATAGGGTTAGAAGGGACCCTAATACCAATAGTCTTTTTCTTAGGATGCGATAGTTTCTTTGGGACATCTTTAGTGGCATCTAAGATAAAAGTAATAGGAGCTGGGGTAGTCGCTTTTAACAGCTTAAACTGTTTGTTGTCGACTGTGGCATAAGTGGCGATTTCGCTTAGGTCACGGCACAAAAGGGTAAACTGATGCTTATCATCAAGTTGCCTGATCAGTCTTAGCTTTTCAATGGCATTTTTTGAGCCTATTTTGCAGCCAAATGCATAACTGGTGTCTGTGGGGTAGACAATAAGTTGGTCCTGGTTTAAAGCGTCTACAACCTGACCAATAAGTCTTGGCTGCGGGTTATCTGGGTGTATGTATAGAGTTTGCATAAGATGCCTCCCTGTTTATTTTTTTCAATATTTTATAAACGGCATTATTGTCGTTATTATGGGTTGGTTTTTAATTATAGCTATTAAGGATGGGATTTTAACAAAAAGCGGTTTTAGCCCATCTCATTGTCTATACTATCATGACATACCAAGGCTAGGACTGTTAACAGCGTTTTTGCATCCCTAGGTAAGTTTTGTGGGGCATCGATATATAGTTTAGCTTGATTGTAAACATCTATCTCAAAAGTGCTCTGGCTGGTGTCGAAGTCAGCATGTAGATTATCTTGGGAGACTCTAAAGGGTCTGCCGCACATAAGACTAAATAAGCATTCAATGGCTTGAGGCTTGATTTCGACTTGTTCAAAGGCCTTTTGCTGAGCTTCAGTACGACCATCAGGAGCGTACCAGTAACCGAAGTCAGGTAGGGTGCGACGATGGCTGCCTGCCAGACTCCAGTGGCTTATTTCATGCAAAGCACTTTGAAAAAAGCCATGCGCAAATTCAATACGAGCAGGACCAGATTCAGTGGCTGGAAAATATTCAGGTTCACTTTCTCCGCGTACCAATTCAACGTTTTTGGCCGAAAAGACAGTATTAAATAAATCTATCAGCCAATCTACTTGTTCCTTCTCTATTGACTCAGCAGAGCGAGCTTTTGGCTCGTTTGGATCAATGTGTTGTAACTGTTGCCATTGCTGCTTAAAAGCCTCTGTATCGAAGTAGGCAGCGTTATTACAGTCATTAGCGATGGAGGTAGGGGGCTGAGTTAGATAATCAGCTAATTTACTGATGGCTAGCTTAGAAAAATGAATAGCAGACATAGAATATGAAATATTCCTAGGTAAAGATTAGAGGAAAAGGCACTAGGGTGGTAATTACTGCCCTAAGCCCTCAGATAAAAGAGTAAGTGGTATGCCATTCTATCAATTAATTTGACGCTGACAACCTTATAGCATTTAACGTCAGTGATTATCAGAAATTAAATATAGCCAATGACAAGTAAAGCAGGTTTGGCAGGGTAAAGGGCAGTTGATTGCCTGATTACTTAGAGGCCACATCGATATCAGTTTTAAATGAGAGAGAAGTATGACAAAATACAACCAGGATAATATGTCCACTAACCTGACGGATTCTAAATTGAGTAACCCTACACCCAATAGCAATACAGAAAAAAGCGCCCAACAGTTACCCAACCATGTTAACTTAGAGAAGTGGGAAGATGCCGGCTATGTATGGTCTGGTACTATCACGCCACGTATGCTAAGCAGACTGGTAGATACAGTTCCTGAACAGTATCAAGACAACGCCATCGAATTAAGATGTGAGCTAAAAAAACAAGGTCAGCTACTGACTTTGATTATGCAGTTCACTGGCGATATTTGGGTAACCTGTCAACGCTGCTTAACTCCTATGAGTATCGATGTCACTCATGATGCTGAGTTGATATTGCTACAGTATGAAGAGCAGCAAGGTTTGGTTGATGAGGCAGATGACTATCTTTTATTAGAAGAGTTATTGGCCGATCAGCCAGAGAACAAAAAAGGTGATAGACTGCTACCTTTGAAGAAGCTAGTGGAAGATGAGCTTTTACTGGACATCCCACTTTCTGCCAAACATGATGATTGTGAAATGGCGGTTGAACAAGTGGGTGAGATTATCGAGCAAGAGCCTGAAAATCCATTTGCAGCTTTAGAAGCCTTAAAAGGGAAGTTATAACTGAGCCTTTAATCCAGTTTTTATACGGATTTATTAGGCGAAGTAAACTTGGTAAAGTATTACCCCTTTATTTTATTGTCTAAAGCGAGTATAATCCCTCGTTTATTATTCCCAGATTTTAAACCTATTTGATTTTTAATAAGAGTTGCTCTTATTGAGGTCAATAGAGAACTCATTTTGCTAAGTGAGCATATTGTATTTTATAACCAAGTGTATATAAAATACAGGGCCCTCACCAATACAGCATATTTTAGAATAGGAGCAAGACCCATGGCTGTTCAAAAAAGTCGTAAAAGCCGCTCACGCCGTGATATGCGTCGTTCACACCACCATATGGAAGTTGCTGAGCTAAGCATCGATGCTACCACTGGTGAAAAACATCGTCGTCATCACATGACTAAAGATGGTTTCTACCGTGGCCGTCAATTGTTCAAAGCGAGCCAAGAAGACTAAGTTACAATCATTTTAATGATTGTGGTTTAATATAAGAGCTAAGCCTTACTAATGACTTCTATAGCATTAGTGGCGCTTGGCTCTTTTTTTATGAGTATGTTTAGGCACAAGAAGGCTGAAAATGTCATTTAAATCGTCGCAAGCAGTTAGAAAACAAGGTCAACCAGATATGCCACGTCGTATCGCGGTTGTATTTCCTGGCCAAGGTTCGCAAACTGTAGGTATGCTAAATGAGCTAAGCGAAGAGTATCCTATCGTTAAGCAAACATTTAGTGAAGCCAGTGAAGCGTTAGGATTTGATTTATGGGCAGTATGTCAGGATGAAGAGGAACTGGTCAAAACTGAAAATACTCAGCCTGCCTTACTAGCAGCTAGTATAGCTATCTGGCGTATTCTTAAAGAAAAATTGGACTTTGAGCCCTTATATTTTGCAGGACACTCTTTGGGCGAGTATAGCGCTCTATGTGCTGCAGGCTCTATTAAGTTTGAAGATGCTATAAAGCTGGTTCATGCTCGTGGTCAATTTATGCAGCAAGCTGTGATCGGAGTCGACACTAAGATGGCAGCAGTACTGGGCCTAGATAATAGCCAGGTGACCAGTCTTTGTGAACAAGTCGAAAGCAACCATGACGATACTGTAGTTAGTGCTGCTAACTTCAATAGTCCCGGTCAGGTTGTGGTAGCAGGTAACACAGAAGGCGTTGACATTCTTAGCCAACACATTCAATGTATGGGTAAGAGAATGTTACCCCTGAAAGTGAGCGTTCCTTCGCACTGTGCATTAATGCAACCGGCCACCGATGCTTTAGCTGAAAAGCTGGCTGAATGTGAGTTTCAGCTGCCAGAAGTGCCAGTCATTCAGAACAGATATGCGGCTCAAGAAAAGACAGTTATGGCCATCAAAAAAGCCTTAACTGAACAGCTAAGCAATCCTGTACTGTGGACTCAGACCATGCAAAAGCTGGCTGATAAACACATTAATCTGATTATTGAGTGTGGGGCAGGTACGGTTCTAAGTAACCTTGCCAAAAGACAAGATACGCCAATCGTCACTTATCCCACAGATAAGCCGGATCGTCTCGCTAAACTATTTGATAAGTTGAATGAGGAGCTTCCATGAGCCGTACAATTACTTTAGTAACTGGTGCCAGTCGTGGTATTGGTAAAGCCATTGCTAAGCGTTTTGCTAAGCAAGGGCATTTCGTTATTGGTACTGCTACGACAGCAGAAGGGGCTCATTCTATTGATGAGTATCTGCATGATGCAGGCGGCATTGGTCGTGTCCTAGATGTCACCAGTCAAGAGCAAATTGATAAGCTATTTGAAGAAATTGAAAGCGTCTATGGTAGCGTTCAAGTTTTGGTAAACAACGCAGGTATTTCCCAAGACGGCTTGCTAATTCGTATGAAAGATGAAGACTGGGATAAAGTGGTAGATACCAACTTGACCGCCATCTATCGTGTGAGTAAGCGTGCGATGCGAGGCATGATGAAAGCTCGTAAAGGTCGTATTATCAATATCACTTCTGTGGTAGCTGAAATGGGGAATGCCGGTCAGGCCAACTATGCCGCGACCAAAGCTGGCGTTGAAGGGTTCAGTCGTACTTTAGCTCGTGAAATTGGTTCTAGACAAGTCACAGTAAACTGTGTGGCTCCTGGTCTTATTGAGACAGATATGACCGATGAGCTGGATGAACGTCTATTAAACTCTATGCTCGATGCTGTGCCAGTTGGACGTTTGGGACAGCCTGAAGACGTGGCTGCAGCCGTCTCTTATTTGGCCAGTGATGAAGCCAGCTACGTGACAGGGGCGGTGATACCTGTTAACGGCGGTATGTACATGTAATGTGCTAATTTATTAGAATTAGTCTATGGCTTTTGTTATTATACACAGCAGATATAGAAAACAGTTGTACACAGAAGAGAAGTTGAATTACGATAGCTGATAATTGAGATTGGACTGATACTGACGTTACAATGTTTAAGCTTTAATTATTACTAAATCATTTTAAACCCATAACTCACTTTAAACTAAAAATAAGGATGGAGATTCCTATGAGCGAAGAAATTGAATTAAAAGTAAAATCAGCAGTTGCCGAACAATTAGATGTTGATATTGATGACATTAACAATGATTCTTCATTCATCAATGACTTAGGTGCTGACTCTTTAGACGTAGTAGAGTTGGTTATGACTTTCGAAAATGACTTCGATATCACTATTCCTGATGATGACTCAAATGAGTTAACCACTGTACAAAAAGCAGTAGATTACATCAAATCAAAACTTGAGTCTTAAGCCTTAATTTTCTTGAGTAAAATTGAAGTTTACGCTTTACTAAATGTGATCATGATTGATAAAAAAAGACCATAAATTAATTTATGGTCTTTTTTTTATTTGAACTTTCATGAGGTAATGGTTTTATTAAATTACTATCAAAAGAAATAAAACTTAACAATTATCTACATACGCATAGTAATAAATAATTTGGGTAGTCAGTATACTAAAAAAGTGGAAGACACAGTTATAGGTCACGCTTAGGGCTGCTTATCGGGTCTATTATTGCTGGTTTGGTTTAGGACTAAATTAAGTTTGGTACTAAAGTTAAAGTCAGTAGTGAGATAGATTTAGTAAAAGCGACTTTGAATAATAATAGTAGGTCTTAGAATTATACGTGGCTTGGCTTATATATTGACAATAAATTGATAAACAATAAATTATAGGAGAAATTCATGGGAATTTTTAGTTTTGCAAAGGATATGGGCGACAAGATTTTTAATCGTGATGACACTAAAAAAGAAACAGAATCACATGCGGATGCTAATAAAGCACCGGCAGCCGGTGAGCCATCAGCTCAATCAGTTGCTAACCTTTTATTAAAGCGTATTCAGCAGCAGAACCTTAATATCACTGACCTGAAAGTTAAATATAATGCGACTACAGATACTGCAGAAATTAGCGGTAATGCCGAAACTCAAGCTGACCGTGAAAAAGCAATTATCGCTATTGGTAACGTTCAACACGTAGCAAAAGTTATCGATAATATCGATATTAAACAAGACGCTCCTGAATCAACTATGTACACTGTAAAATCTGGTGACTCTTTATCTAAGATTGCTCAGGAAGTATATGGTTCAGCCAACGAATACAATAAGATTTTTGAAGCCAACAAGCCAATGCTGACTAGCCCAGATAAAATCTATCCAGGTCAAGTACTACGCATTCCTAAGCCATAATTATCCCTAAACGATAATTAAGCTATCTCTTTAAGAGAGAAACCGTTAAGAGAGTAATACTCCTCTTGTACGGTTTGGAATAGAAAAAAGCACCCACTTTCAAAGTAGGTGCTTTTTTTATTGTTAATCACAAACGATTTAAAACAATCCTATTTCTCCGCTGCTTTTGAACGTTGTTCTGAGATTGCCCACTGAATATGCTCGTCTAATACCTCTCCTAAAGTTCCTAATCTTGATTCAAGTAGAGCAATATTTATTTCATCATAAGGGGCATTGCCTATCCCGATGGCTAAGTTGCGTAAGAAGTTGTTATAACCAGTGCGGCGAATGGGACTGCCTTGAGTTTTGGTCAAGAAGGTTTCTTCTGACCACTGCCACAACTCAGCCAGTAAACTGTTGTCTAAGTTATGGCGAGCTAGAAAATCATCAATAGGGCTGACTTTGGCATAACGATTCCATGGGCAGATCAGCTGACAGTCGTCACAACCAAATACTCGGTTGCCAATGGCCTTTCTATATTTTTCGTCAATGACACCATCGTGCTCAATGGTCAAATAGGAGATACAAGCGTCTGCTTTGAGCCTGTAGGGGCCTATAATGGCTTGGGTAGGGCAGATATCTATACAGGCGCTACAACTACCACAGTGAGCCGTTACGGGGCTATCATCAGGTAAGGTTAAGCTCAAAAACAGCTCACCTAACACAAAAAAAGAGCCGGACTGTTTGTTAATCAATAAAGTGTGTTTCCCAGTCCAACCGAGTCCTGCGGCATCCGCTAAAGGCCGCTCAAAAATAGGGGCTGAGTCGCTAAAAGGTCGAAACACAAAAGGCTGTTCTGCATTAACGTCTAGGTGTTGCCACTGAGGCAACATGGCTTCTATTTGTTGTGCTAGCTTCTTTAATCGTGAGCGTAGAGTTTTGTGATAATCACGACCGCGAGCATAACGGGCAATAATGGCATGATTGGGGCGAGAATTGTCCTCTATTTGCCGCGGCTTAGGAGGGGTTTCAAGATAGTCCATTCGTACCGATATGATGGTACGAGTACCTTCTACCAATAGTCCTGGGTTGGCTCGCTTATCATGATTTAATTCCAAAAAGCTAAGTTGACCGTGATGCCCTTCTGCCAACCAGTCGCGTAGCCCTTGCATTTGTTGTTCAAAAACCGGGTGAGACACACTGATAAAGCCGCAGTCAGCAAAGCCTAACGCCAATGCTTGCTCATGTATCCAGTTTTTGACATCTTGTGCGTCATTAAAAGGATTGAGGCTAAGAGGCTGGGAGGTGTTTGAATCTGGAGGGGAAGAAGCTGTCATAAACAGGGGACTCGAAGCTTATATAAAGGAGTATGATAAGCTATTATCAAACAAATATAAAACCTAGCTAAGGCTCGCTTTATCTAGCCCTACTCATACAAGGAGTGCTTGAGATATGCCACTACGTCATATGCCAAACCAAGAGTATCGTCAGCCCATCGCTTTATTTACCCCAAAGCAGGTCTATGCTATGGAAAAAATTTGGTTTGAGAAAGGCAATATAAGCTATTCATTAATGCAGCAGGCCGCTTGGCAGATTGCTCACTGGGTAAATCAAAATATTGTGGCCAGAGCTTATCCTCAGCTAGATGAAAAAGGCAGGCCTTATATAGCAGAGAATACAGCATTAACGGCTTGTGTCTGGGTGGGCAGTGGCAATAATGGTGGTGATGGGTGGTTGGTCGCGTATTACTTAAAACAGATGGGTGCCAAGGTGTCTGTTATCGAGGTGGCTCAAGCGTCAACAGATGATGCCAAATCTGCAAAGAATCAAGCCATACAAAGTGGGATAACCGTTTATCCCTTCTCTGAAGGGCAGTATCAATCTGTAGTAGCTGACGCAGACTTATATATCGATGCTTTATTTGGTATTGGCTTGGACCGAATACCCACTCAGGCTTATGCAAAAGCCATCATGGCAATTAATGAGCGTAAACGCTATCAAGCAGATAGGCTGAATGTCCTTAGTATTGATATACCAAGTGGACTAGTGGCCAGTACCGGACAGGTATTTGAGGGGTGTGCGGTCAAAGCTGATGTTACCTTGTGCTTAGTAGCACGCAAATTAGGACTACATATCAAAGATGCGGCTGACTATTGTGGTCAAATAATAGACATACCTTTGATACCAAGTGCCCTAAATCAGCCGCCTGTGGCTTGGCTGCAGTATCAAGCTACGCCGCTGATCCAACGTGAAAATAACACTCACAAAGGCAGCTTTGGCCATGCGTTAATAATAGGCGGCAATCAGGTAGATGGCTCTCAGGGCATGGGTGGCGCTACTATTTTGTCAGCAACAACGGCCTTTGCTACTGGCGTAGGTAAGCTGACAGTGGCGTGTCATACCGCGTTTCATAGTAGTCTGATTGGCAGCGTCCCTAACGCTATGAGTTTGGATTTACACAACACTCAAGCGGTGAAAGCTTTAATAGAGCAAAGTGACACCATCGCCATAGGCATGGGCTTAGGACGAGATGAGTTAAGTCTTCGTTTGTTTGCAGAATATCTACAGCACTCTCTAGAGCTGGGTAAAGATTTAATTATTGATGCTGATGGTCTGTATCATTTGGCGACGCTAGCAGATGAGACCCCACAGCTTATTGAGCAGTTAATTGCTCATGCTAAGCTCAATGAAGTTTGGTACACCCCGCATAGTGGTGAGGCTGCGAGACTGCTGAACACTAAGGCAAGTGAGGTTGAAGCTGATAGGTTAGCCGCTTTGTCCAGCTTACAAAATAAATATCACGGCAGCTGGCTATTAAAAGGAGCAGGCTCTATGGTGATGAGTAATCAGCAGGTTTATGTCTGCGGTGCAGGCAATCCAGGTATGGCCACAGCTGGCATGGGAGATGTTTTATCAGGTCTAGCAGCAGGTCTACTCGCGCAGTCTACTCTGGCTAAGAGCACCCGAAGCCTACATCAAGCAGTGATGTTACATGCAATGGCAGGAGATAAGTTACAGCACACAAAAGGGGCGTGGGCGGTTCAAGCCAGCGATATGCCAGAAAAGGTAGGTGAGATATTTAAACAATGGACGCTAAATTAAGCTCAATAAAGGACTTTATAGCGGATTCTTACAGTATTGAGCCAGTAACTTTTGGGTATCTTCTATTTTGACAGCCACTTCTACTGGGTTTAAATAGTAACGCTCTCCACCAGATTTGGACTCATAAATATCTCCTCCAGCTTGTAAGTTAGACAGGTTGTTGTTGAGTTTTTGGCACTGAGAAGCAGTGGCTGCATTTGGGCCAGAAGATTTTGATGTGGGGACGGGAGGGTTTTGATTGTTGCCAGTTAGGTCTTCGCTAATTTGATTACTGCTGATAGGCGCCAAAAGTCCTGGCTGGCTTGGCTGACCATCACTACGCATTTCAATGACTTGCGCCTTACTGCCTGTCTCAGGTGCAAATTGTGAGTACTTAGTCTCACCAAACTTGCCCACACTTTTATAAATGGTTTTATAGCCGATGTGTTGTTGCGTTTGCGCTTGTTGTGCCAGAGCCAGGGCAGGACTAAAAGCACAAAGGCCAGCTGTTATTATTATCTGGAAGGCATCCAGAACCCTATTGCTACCAATAGGGTTTTTTACTGTGCGATAACGCAGGGGGAATGCCATGGGGCTGATGTCCAGATAAAGGGGAAGAGGCTGTAATCAACAGCTGAGAGTGCTAAGTTTAATAGCGCTTAATGCCCTTATCTTTAGGAATGGTCTCTTCATGGAGTGGGAATTTGGCTGGGTCATCGATGGTTTTACGGTCGTTGAAATAATGATTTAGAGTGCGTCTAACCGCTTCGAACGCAATGTCATCCCATGGGATATCAGCTTCTTCAAATAAGGCACATTCTAAACTTTCGGGACCGACATCATATTTGCCTTCTTGTAGTTCAGCCAGATACAGAACATAAATTTGACCAATATGAGGAATGTCGTATAGGCAATAAAGATGAGAGTTGATGGCCACAGCGTCGGCCTCTTCTACGGTTTCACGAGCTGCGCCTTGCGCCATGGTTTCCCCAATTTCCATAAAGCCTGCAGGTAGGGTCCAGTAGCCATATCTAGGCTCAATAGCACGGCGACAAAGCAGTACTTTACCTTCATGAATGACGATGGCACCACAGATTACCTTTGGGTTTTCATAGTGAATATAATGGCAGCTGGGACAAACCAAACGGGGATTGTTATCTCCCTCAGGAATCTTGTGTTCCGCTTGGTGGCCGCATTGTAAACAGTACGCCATAGGGCAGTCCTTATTATTGTATGTTGTGACTTTATCAATGTTTTTAGAATGTAGAATATTTTTTTATAAGCGGGCTATAACTGTATGATGATACGCTTGATATCATTAATAATACAAAATAACCTAAACGTGCAAGTCATCAAGATAGCATACTTAAAGGCAATACGTTAGTCTAACCTTAGTCTGTTAACTGTTTGAAATTTATTTAAAAGGTCTTATGAAACCCTCTACTGAAATGACATCGGCTATAAGAATGAAGCATCAAAATATCCACTCTCCTAGATTTGAAGAGTTGGCTGTGGTGTTGCCGGAGTACATCACCCACCCTGAGCTAAGGCAGATGGCACAGCGAGTACAGCAGGCTATGTTTCAAGATGGTGTTGTGAGTTGTCATACCCATAATAATACATTTGAACACGAAGGGGAGATTGGTCGAGTAAAGGCCATACTAGATCACCTTATTAATACTCCAAACTCTGATGCGGCAGTGTTGGTGCTCATTACCAATGAGCCACAGCCAAAGATATTGTTAACCAGGCGAGCAGCACATCTAAGCAGTCATGCCGGTGAAGTCTCTTTTGCAGGAGGTAAGCATGATGACGGTGATGGTAACAACGTGGTCACGGCTTTACGTGAAGCCTGTGAAGAAACCGCATTACCACCCAATAAGGCTCAGATTGTCGGTCAGCTGCCCACCCAGATTTCTAAAAAAGGGTTAGAGGTCAGGCCGATTGTGGCATTGGTAGAGCCGCCAGTGACTTATGTTCCTGAGCTTGGAGAAATCGCCCGAATATTTTGGGGAGATTTTAAAAAGATAATCACTGAGCCTACTTGTGATTATGTGCTGCCTTATACGATGGGAGGTCAAACCATTCACATTAAGACGCCTTGCTGGAAAATAGAAGGTGAAGTAGTGTGGGGACTGACTGGTAGGATATTGGCCAGCTTACTAGAAGTGGGTTTTGATCGACAGATTGAGTGGTATTATCAGCCAGTAGAGGAGCAGTCCCAACTGGCCGATAACGAATAGGTTTGGCTGTTATTCCTTAAATGATGCGAATAGTACCCGTATATATTTTGGTTATTTGGCCCTCACTGCTCGTTTTAAGCTGTAAGCTGCCATCTTCGTTTAGGCCTACTATCTCTCCTTGTAATATCACTGGTTTTGCAGTATCTAAAGCCGACTGATCAGCCTGTTTTAAAGGGTGCTGGGTGATTTGTACCTGACGACCTGCTAGCACGTTGACTGAGTTATAGTCGTTAATGAAATTAGGTAGGCTATAGGCTTCTTGTTTAAAGCTGATAAATTGTTGGATGGCACGCAAAATCGTAGCACTAACAGGCAGGTATAAATCATCTGCTTTAGGGTGAGGGAAGGCTTGCGTTGTTAGCCCAGTTGCGTGTTGAGTGGTCTGGCTTTGTGCTTTTTTATTTTTATCCGTAACGGCTTGCTCGGTCTCATTTATAATTTGACTTAAGCTGACCGCTTGATAATCCATACCTTCCTTGGTGGTGTTACAAAGCACTGGGGCGGCCTCGATATTTATACCTACCCCCACAATAACCCCAGTAATTTTGTTATCGACCAATACCGGTTCAATTAAAATACCCGCCAACTTTCTAAAGCTATTACGCTCAGAGCAGTTTGCTTCTGTTGTTTCCTGCGCTGCATAGTAACCAATATCATTGGCCCATTTAACCCCAATAGCGGGAAGGTTGGCCGCATGACGCTGACGGTTTATCTGCTGGATAATGGGCAGGCGAGTTAAATGAAAGCCGACGACCAAAGACAATAAGCCGGAGATGGGTACTGACAAGGGGTGATATAACGAGAGATAGATATTGCCGATAGGGGATTGCCAGGTACGGGCTCTTTGACCTCGCCCTGCGGTTTGGGTGCTGGCCGTTAGTAGGTAAGGTTGGTTGCAGTCTATTTTTTGTTCAGCCAAACTTTGCATAAGTTCATTATTGGTTGAACCACACACAGCTAGATGATGATGCGTGATAGGCTGAGAGGTCTGAGGGGTATAAGAATACATAGCGAAGCCTAGATTTAGCTTATAGGAGATGTCAGGGTAGTTTATACGCTTAATGCGGTCAATAGCTAAAGCTAGGGTAGGGTCATAGATTGTTTCAATTTCAATAAATGCTTTTGCTATACTGTGAGTTTCCTATTTTTAGATAGCTAAGAAGTGGCATTATGATGATAGTTTGGTTCTTGGCCGCTGGCGCTTTTGCAGGGGTGTGTGCAGGTTTATTCGGTGTCGGTGGGGGTATGATCATTGTCCCTGCGTTGGTATGGATTTTTACTGCCTACGGTTATTCCCCAGAGATTATTGCACATTTAGCAGTCGGCACTTCTTTGGCTACTATCATTGTGACTTCAATTAGCTCACTAACAGCACACAATAAACGTGGCGGCGTTCGATGGGATGTCTGGAAAAATATGGCAATAGGTCTAGTAATAGGCAGCTTATTGGGAGCTGCAATTGCTGAGCAGATTCATGGCTTAATGCTACAAGCCCTGATTGGGGCAGGGGCGTTACTGATTGCTTTTAAAATGCTGTTTTTGTCTAATAAAGAAAATCTGGGTAAAGCGTTGCCCTCGGCGCCAGTACAAGTAGGAGCAGGGTCTGGCATTGGTATGGCTTCTGCCATCTTTGGTATTGGCGGTGGCAGTTTAACGGTGCCGTTTTTGACTTGGGCGGGACTGCCCATGCGTCAGGCAGTCGGCACCTCAGCTGCTTGTGGCTTACCTATTGCTTTAGCAGGGGCTATTGGGTTTGCTTGGTTCGGTAAAAACGTCGCTGAATTACCCCCTGGTGCGGTGGGCTTCGTTCACGTCATCGGCTTTATCTGTATCTCATTTGCCAGCTTTATTACTGCCAAGCTTGGCGCTAAGTGGGCACATCAGTTACCTGCCGCCACATTGAAAAAAAGCTTTGGGGTGTTGTTATTGATAGCAGGAAGCCAGCTGTTATGGTCCGGCTTATCAGGAATGAATATTATCTAACAAGGTTACAAACCGCTACTTGTTATCCAAAGCGTCTAGGCCAAGGCGCATCCACTGTATCGCTAATTCATTGCGGTCGGTGATCATATTCCACAAGGCATCTTCACTAAAGATAGAGTGGGCAGATCCTGAGTATTCAATCGGTTTATCTTCTTCGCGGTCGGTCATCCACTGCGGGTCTTGATAGTACGCCTGTAACTCAGAGTATAAAGCTTCAGCTTCTACAAAACGCTGTTGAGCTTCTACTTGCTCGCGGTGCAGCTCACACCAACGCTCAAATTTTTGTTGTAGTTGCTGGGGGTCGTATTGAGACATAAGGCCTTCTTAATTTAGGTGATATAACAGAATAAATGTAATTGAGTCTAAGCTAATGGCATCTAATATAAGCACTTTGAGTAAGCAGTTCAAATAAGTCTTATTAACGATTTGTATATTTCGGCTAAAAAAGGGCTAGGCCTGTAAAACCATAGAATTTCAGGTAAAATACGCCACTTTATCACCTATCGCCGTAAAACCACCCACTTCAGGGGGTGGATATAAGGCGACATATACTGTCGTAAGAAGCAGTTAAAGGGTTGTAAGCTAAAATTAACCTCGGCATACTAAGTATATGAAAACACTCAAGCTACGCATTAAAGACAAACACTTAAAAGAGCTGAATCGTCTAAGCGGTTCAGTGAACTTCGTGTGGAACTATGTTAATGCGTTAAGTTTTGAGCATCTAAAACGTACTGGTAAGTTTTTTAGTGCTTATGATCTAAGTGAGTATACCAAAGGTAGCGGTGAATATTTAGGATTACACAGTCAGACCTTACAAGCTATCAATGAGACTCATGCCAAGGCCCGAAAACAATTTAAAAAAGCCAAACTTAGCTGGCGCAGCAATCGCCCTGATGCCAAGCGTAAATCACTAGGCTGGATACCTTTTAAAAAGTCTGCTATCAAGCATCTAAGCACAAGACAAACGGGAAAGAAAGCACTTAAATCAACCCTTCAATTATCACTATCCAAAGGTCAAAAGCTTATTATAGATGTATTCGATAGCTATAACCTAAGCCTATATCAAATTAACACCTTAGAGATAGTACAAGACAGCCGTAATCGCTGGTATGCGTGTATCACTGTTAAAGACTACCCAAAACAAGTAAGTGGGATGGGCCGCGTTGGTATTGATTTGGGCTTAAAAGAGTCTGCTACTACCTCAATGGGTGACAAGCTAACTATTAAGCAGACTCAAAAATGGGCTAAAAAGCTTGCTATCGCTCAACGTGCTAACAATAAAAATCGTGTCAAAGCAATCCATGCCAAAATTAAAAACACAAGATTAGACTTAACTCATAAATTCACCACCAAACTTGTCAAAGATAATGCCTTGATTGTGGTTGGTGATGTTAAATCACGCTCATTTACAACTAAAAAAACCAACCTCGCTAAATCAACATACGATGCAGGTTGGTTTGAACTCAAACGACAACTGGAATATAAATGCAAGCATGCAGGTTGTCAGCTTGAGATCGTAAATGAGAGTTACACTACCCAGACCTGCTCGTGCTGCCTTAAAATAAGTGACAGTAGTCCAAAAGGTAGAGCAGGTTTGCGAATAAGAGGATGGAGGTGTGCTGAGTGTGGCACATGGCATGATAGAGATATCAATGCTGCTAAGAACATCCTTGCGGTCGGGCTTGACCGTCTAGCGGTAGGAATCCCCTCGGTTTAGCGAGGGGAGGAAGTCAATATGTGTCATTATTGCTACTAATTCTTCTAACCTTTAACCTCATGCGGCCTTCATGCGTCTAAAATCTCTTAAGCTGGCAGGATTTAAATCTTTTGCTAACCCCACAACCTTTACCTTCCGACATGGTATTACCGCCATTGTCGGTCCAAATGGCTGTGGGAAGTCCAATGTGATTGATGCCATTCGCTGGGTGCTTGGCGAGTCTTCTGCCAAGCAGCTCAGAGGCGGGGCAATGAGTGATGTTATCTTTGCTGGAACGCAAAACAAAGCGGCAAAAAGTGTCGCCAGTGTTGAGCTGACCTTCGAGCACACTCAAGATGAACAAACGGGCATTCGCCACGAGTTAAACCTATACCATGAGTTATCAGTACGCCGTCAGATCAATGTTGAGGGCAAGTCTGATTACTTTATCAATGGGACCCGTTGTCGTCGCCGTGATGTGGTGGATGTGTTCTTAGGAACAGGATTAGGGCCGCGTAGCTACTCTGTGATTCAGCAGGGAATGATTGGACGTATTGTTGACTCAAGCCCACAGCAGCTGCGTGAGTTCATTGAAGAGGCTGCGGGGGTATCACGTTATCAAGCACGGCGTGAAGAAACCCAAAAGAAGCTGCTAAAAACTCAAGAAAATTTAGAGCGTCTGCATGATATTGAAGCTGAATTAAGCCGTCAGAAAAAAAAGCTGGTTAAGCAGGCAGAAAGTGCCAATCAATATCAGCAAATTCAGGAGCAGTTGGCGACTGTCAAAGAGCAGCTGGCCATTCATCAGTTGTGCCAAGCTAAGTCATTACAAATGCAGCATAAGTCTAGTGAAGAGTCGCTGACCAAATCAGTGACCACTTTGCAGCAGCAGTACAGCCAATTAAAAGCCAAATTTAGCAAGTTGAGTGATCGCTTAGCTCAAGAGCAATGGCTAAAAGATGAAGCCCGCGACAAGCTACACGTACAGGATATGCAGCGCCAGCAAGCTGAGCATCAGCTACATACGCTGCAAGCCAATATCAATCAGCTTGATGGGCGTTATCAAGCCAACATAGAGCGTCAAAAAAGAGCCGAGAACTCGTTGGCAGAGGCAGAAAAAGAACAGCAACAGCAAGCTGAAATTATTGGCTCAATAACGCCTAAAATTACTAAGCTAGAACAGCGACAACAGCAGAGCCAACAAGCTTATGCCCCCTTGCAAACCCGTTGGAATGAGGTGAATGCTGAAGTTCTAGATTTAGAAAAACAACAGCGCCGCTACGAGCAGCAACTTGCTCTTGATAAGCAGGCTGACAGCCGTGTACAAAAAGACTTGTCTAAGTGGCAAGCACAGCAAGACTCTTGGCAGCAAGAGGCTACCAAATGGGGTTTATCTCCCGAAACAGGGGCTTCTGATAAAGACGGTGAAGAGCTTCAGGACAATCCTGTTCAAGCTTTGGCCGAGCTTAAAAACAAGCTGTCTGGGCTGATGAAGCAGCAAGAAACAGTGACTGAAAGTTTAGAGACTGAGCAGCCCGCCTTAAATGAGCTGTCGCAGAAGTTAACTACTCAGCAAACGCAGTTGGCTCAGTTAGAGAAGCAGCACGCCAGCTTAATGGCAGAATACGAGACGCTGCACAGTATTGTCCATCCCAAAAAGAGCAGTACAGAGGATAAGTCAAAACAGGATACAGCGAGCACAACAGACTCCTCGTCAAATAAGGCCGAGCCAAGCAATAGCTCAGTGGCAGCCTTAAGCAAGTTGCCAGCATTACATCAGCAGATTCGATTGACTCAAGCTGGTGAGAAGCATGCTTCTGTATTGGATCGCTGGTTGGCCTTTTGGCTAGATAGCCGAGTCATTGACATCACCTCGGCCGAAGACAAAGCACAAGCAGGGGAGTGGTATCAGCTTTTATCTGGATTGACCGGCCCAGATGCCGACTTACCTGCTAACAAGGCGGCCGATAAAACCAAAAATAAAGCTAACCACAATAAAGCCAAGCCGTCAGCTGATCAGCCGGAAAATAGCGTACTTTTCGCTGGTGCCGTAGCAGCCAATCAAGTCAAAAGTATCGGTGATGAGCTGATTCCTTTGGCTGAGTTAATTGTGGCTCCTAAATTAAGTTTATGGCAGCAGTGTTATCTTTACGTGCCGGAGGCTGACCAAGGCACCTCTGACCAAGAAGCGTTACAGAGGGCTGCAACTTTAATGGTTCAGTTGCCACAGTCTGCTCTAATCTTAACGGCATCTGGCTGGATCATGGGTCACTTTGGTGCCTTGCACTTATCTAAGCTTAGTAATGAGTCACAAAACTCACAGTTTTTGAGTGTGCGTTTACAGCAGCAACAGCGTCTGGCCGCTTTGGAAGATAAGCTAAATGACATCGAAGAGCAGATGGAAGCGCTTAGTAAAGCAGTCAAAGCCAGCCAGTTAAAAAAAGAGCAAAGCTCGGTGTTTGTAGAGGAGTTAACTGCACAGCTGTCGGCGTTGACGCATAGTTTGCACACTTTAAAACAGCAGCAAGTTGAGCTACAGGCTAAGCAAGACAGACAGCAAAGTGAACAACAGCGACTCATTAAGCAGCGTGAGCAATTAGATACGGACTATCAACAACTACAACAGCAGCAGTCACAGCTTGCCACCAGTATGGAGCAGGCCACTAAGCATTTACAAGATATAGAGCCTAAGCTGATTGTAGTAAAAGACGAGCTGCAGCAAATAGAACAAAAGCGTCAATCCATCAGCCAGCAAGAGCGGGAAGAGGCGAATACGTTACGTCAGCTGCAATTAGAATTAAATAAGGCGGAGCTTGCAGACAAGCACAGTCAGCAACAGTTACAGCAGCTTGTGATAGAGCTAAAGCAGTTGAAACACAGCCAGCAGAGGCTAGAACAAGAGCAACAACAGACGGAAAGTCAGTTGCCTAAGTTAGAGACCAGCTTAAAGCAGGCCAATGATAGCCATCATCAATTGCAAACGGCGTTAGAGGAACGCAATGCCATTATCAATACATTGCAAGCTGAAGCCGATACCTTAAAAAAACAGCAAGATGACACTGAGCAGCAATTACAGCAGCAGCAGCAGAGCTTGGCAGAGACAGTAACCCAAGTAGCCATTGCTAATGAGCGTATTAATGAGGCAGGTGAGCGGCTTAAGCAGGTTAATAATGAGCTTAGTGCTGAGCGTGTACTGACGGATTATCTGACCCATGGCCGTAGCTTATCGCAAGCTAAGGTAAGTAAGCTGCAGTCTGATGAGACTGAACTGAGTCGTAAGCTCGATAATATGGGACCGGTGAATTTGGCTGCAGCTGCAGAATTAGCCGCTGTTGATGAGCGTTTATTGCCGTTAGAAAAGCAGATAAATGATATTACCGCAAGTATGGCGACCTTAACGGATGCCATTGCCTCAATTGATGCCAAGACCAAGACTTTATTTTTACAAACCTTGGATGCGGTGAATGAGTCGCTAACCCATTTATTCACCAAAGTATTCGGTGGCGGCCAGGCCAGCCTGACCTTGATTAAAGAAGAGGACTTGGCTCAAAATGAGCAGTGGCGCGCAGGCTTAGAGCTAATGGCTCAGCCTAAGGGTAAGAAAAACAGCCGCTTGGCAGTATTGTCTGGCGGCGAAAAAACACTGACCGCATTAAGCTTAATATTTGCTATTTTTAAACAACATCCTGCGCCGTTTTGTGTACTAGATGAAGTGGATGCTCCCTTAGACGATGCCAACGTTACTCGGTTCACCAACCTAATTTCAGACTTAGCTGATGAGGTGCAATTTATATTTATCAGCCATAATAAGCTGGCGATGCAAATTGCAGATGAATTAAAAGGGGTCACTATGCCGCAGCCCGGCATCTCCTCTTTGGTAAGCGTCAGTTTAGAAGAAGCTGAGCATTATTTAGAGCCCTCCGCCTAAAAGTGACAGGAGTCCTGGCTAATTTTATAGGGTTATAAATATTTTGTAGTTTCTAGTTACATTGGCAGAATAGATTCGTAAGCCCTTATCGCGTTAAAATAAAAGACAGACTATTACTTAATTAAAGTACTAAATGTTTTTTTTGAAACTTTGTTATATTTTTTGTGATTAACGCTTATAGGGCCAACTTAAATAGTTACCTATTGCCAGTCACCATTGATGACGAGCGACCGTAAGCGTGCTAGACTAATCTCGTTTTTTCTATCTTACTTTTAGGACGCGTATATCATGACCACCGTAGACTATATATTAATAATCATCGCTGTTGTAATTATGGTGGTAGGTCTTTATATTATTATTCGCGGAGTTCTAAGCCGCAAAGACAATACCAACTCTCAAGCCATTATCCGAGATAAAAATGGTATTCCTATCATCCCTCGTCATGAGCGTAACCTAGTCGAACAGTCAGAACCGGTACAGATAGAAGAAAGCGAAACCACCATTACGCCAGATCGTGAGCACCTTCAGCCCGTGATTGAAGAAGAGGGAGCTGTACCCGCTTCTAACGGTTTTGTTGAAACTCAGCCTCATCAGGCAGCGACGTTAGAAGATTATGAGCAAGACGCTCAATATGAGTCGGATAATGACTATGAGGCAGCCCAAACCCCCTCACAAACCATGCCTTTTAGCAATCCGTTAAATACAGAGTCTGCGCAAGATACTACCGCTGAAACACCCACCAAAACTGACTTAGAACTGGCGGGCTTACAAATTGATGACAATGAGGACGATGTGTTCTCAACTTTAGCCTCAGCAACCGAAAAGCTGATGCCAATGATTGAAACAGCTGAAGAGACTGAGTTTGCTGACAATAGCCCTATGCTAGATCATCATCTGTTAGCTGAAGCCGACCAAGATCAAAACAGTCCGCTAAATCATGCTCAAGAAAACATTAATATCACCATAGTGCCTAAGAGTAATTATGAGCTTATTGATGGTAAAACTATCCTATCGATAGTTAATCAGTATGGCTTAAAGTATGGTGCGATGAATATGTTCCATCGTTATGAGCATAAAGATGGCTCAGGTATATTATGGTTCAGTATGATGGGCATTGATCAAGAGGGTATTACTCCTTTTGATTTAAATCTACTGACCACCTCTAAATATAATGGTTTGGTGCTATTTTTATCCTTGCCACACCCCAAGGCCACTCAAGGCTTTGATACCATGATGAGTGTGGTGAATCTGATTGCTAATGATTTAAATGCGTTGATCTTGGATGAAAATAACGAAATATTGACTCGTGAGCGTAGACAGCAGCTACGTACTGAAGTTCGGGAGTACCAAGCACAAGCAGAGCTTCGATAGACAGCTTGAGTCTGGTTTGAATAATAAAACGGACTAATCCTAGATTATAAAAAAAGCCGTAGCCTAATAAGCTACGGCTTTTTTGTTAGCCCAATTTATTCACTAAATGTAACGGCAGATGTTTCATGGCTTTACCGATGACCAACCAAGGCAGAGCGGGGACACAAGCTTCCTCAGCGCCTGATTCGATAGCGGCAACCAAAGCATTACTACCCGTCACTTCATCTACTTCAAAAGGCAATTTTGGGGCACCTTCGTTGATTTCTGTGCGGATATAACCAGGATAAATCGTGGTGACCTTAATAGGCAGATTATCTGCGAGCATCTCGGCGCGAATGCCTTCCGCTAAGTGGGCTAAACCGGCTTTACTTGCTGCATAGACGGTCAAATGCTTTGGCATACCACGCATGGCTGACATGCTTGAGATAACTACCAGATGGCCAGAGTTTTGTTCTCGAAAGATTTCCATAGCCGCTTCACATTGGGCCAATGCCGAAATAAAGTTAATCTCAGCGGTGCGTTGGTTGATATGAAAGCGGCCAGTACCTACGCGGCGACCTTCACCGACACCAGCATTGACGATGACGCGATCAATAGAGTCAAATTGCTGTTGAAAGGCTTTAAAGGTATCAAATACAGCATCGTAATCGCTGACATCTAAAGCGGTTAGCTCAACACGAATATCAGGGTTTTCAGCCAGTATCTCAGTTTTTAAAGCTTGCAGGCGGTCGGTACGACGCGCGCAAATGGCTAGGTTGTAGCCAAGTTTGGCGAAAGTGCGAGCCATACCAGCCCCGATACCAGAGCTGGCTCCGGTTATTAATACGGTCTTGCCTTTACCGGTTTTATCTTCGATTAACTTGGTTAAGTCCTGGCTTTGGAGTGCAGATTTGGTTTCAGCGAGTTTGGTTTGTACTCCGCCGACCAGTCCTTTTTGAAGCGTGTTAAATAACGAGTTTTTCATATATATCCTTATAACTTGAAAATATGGGTTACGCCAACCTCAAGTAAATAGCTTGGGTCAGCGCTTATTACTTATTTGAATCAGTGCCAGCTCACCAAGCTTTCTCCCTCATGATACAGATGACTGTGCTCATTTAAGGATAATAATCTTGGAGTGTTGCCTTTTAGCACTACCGAGGTCACCCCGGTGTTAATTAAACTGCGATTTATCTGATAAGCGGTCTTACTGAGCTTGTCGCTGTCTTGCTGTAATAAGCTGGCGGCAATCGCAGCAATTACTCCTCCAGAAGTAAAAATCAGTACATTTTTAGTTTGCTGCTGCTCAGCGTAAGTCATCAGTTTTTGCAAAGCTTGCTGTACTCGCAGATTAAACTGGGGCCAACTTTCTAAGTAATCAGCATCATGCTGCCCTGAGTGCCAGCGAATCATGGCTTCATTAAACAGCTCAGCCAAACGAACCTTAGGTACAGGAGCTTGAGCCACAGCGGTCATTATGCCAACCTCTGTGGCAAAGCTTGGGTCAAACTTGATAAACACATCTTTGTGATTAAACTCATTTAATTCTTCAATAACTAAAGGTTTAGATGCCTTTAAAGTAGAGGCGTTATCAGTGTTATAAGTACTCAAAAAATGCGTAGCGGAGTCTTGCTGGCGAACTAAGCTGCCCGTCACAATGGCATCAATCTTACGCTGGGTATTGGCATAGTGTTGGCCTAATAATGCGGCTTGCTGACTTCCTAGTGACGACAGCTTGTCATAGTTTTTTTGACCAAAAGAGGCTTGTCCATGCCTAGCAAAAAGCAAAGTAGTCATAATGTCCTTGTTACAATGAATGAAAGGCGGTTGGCTGCTGTTATAAGGTTTGTCACAAAAAAAGTCACAAACCGGTCAGCAGCCTTTATTTTAGGCAAAGCCGACTAATTTTTTACCAAACGCTTAGCAACAGAGTGCACCGGCTTTGGCAGTTTGCCACTATCGACAGCTCGTGCAGCTTCTTGCTGGGCAATAAGCTTTAGAGCGCGAGCATGTAGAGCATGGGTGATAATCCAAAAGTTTTTAAACGCAGGATTATCGGTCTGCTTGTTGTAATAGCGGTAGTAGATTTGCTGAGCGATACCGGCCAAACGGAATAAGCCAAACACTTCGTAAAATGCCCAGTTGTCTGTGGTCATATTCATCTTAGTGAGATAATAATCCACCACTTCCTTACGGGTCATCATGCCGTCTAAATGAGTGGGCTGGCGGCGGGACTGACGCATGATAACGTTGTCATCTTTTTGTACCCAGTAAGCCAAAGCACTGCCTAGATCCATCAAGGGGTCGCCCAAAGTGGCCATTTCCCAGTCAAGTACCCCAATGACCGAAGTCGGGTTTTCTGGGTCTAATACCACGTTATCAAAGCGCCAGTCGTTGTGAATGACACAAGTACGACTGTCTTTAGGTAAATTGCGTTTTAACCATTGGCGGACCAGATAAAAGCTAGGGACGTTGGGAGTTTTTGCTTTTTTATAACGTTTCTCCCAACCCATGACTTGGCGCTGGCAGTAGCCTTCGCCTTTACCAATAGCGTTTAAAGCAGGGTTTTGCTGATAGTCCACTTGATGTAGCTCAATAAGAGCATCTAACACATTGGTACATAAGCTGCGGACCTGTGAGCTATCTAAATCTAACTGCTTTGGTAAGTTGGCACGAGGAATAATACCCACCAAACGCTCCATCACATAAAAATCGCAACCAATGACAGACTCATCGGTACACAGCGCTATCATATTAGGAACGTAAGGATAGTCCTCTTTTAAGGCTTGTTGAATGTTAAACTCACGAACCATATCATGGGCGGATTTGGCCTTAGTACCCGCAGGAGGGCGGCGTAAAATTAAATCGGTATTGTCATAGTGCAGGCAGTAGGTCCAGTTGGAGGCTCCTCCAGAGAATTGACTGACCTCTGGTGTGCCTTGAACATCAATATTTTGTGATTTCAACCACTCAGTTACTGCTTTAGCATCTAAAGTTTCGCTCTCTCTGACCTTGGTGGGCTTGTCTATTACTGCACTGGTTTGTGCAGGAGTCACTAAGCCCTCGGTAGAGGGGTTGTTAGATTGTTGAGGGGTGCTCATAAAAATCCCTTTTATATCGCCAAGAATTGAGTTTCGGTACAAAAACGAGTTTCGGTACAATAATAAGTAAAGAAACGGTTATTTTTTTGATTTAGGACGGGTATAGCCGTTTCTTTTTAGCTCAAGCTTGGCAATCATGCCTTTATGAACTTCATCTGGGCCATCAGCTAAGCGCAAGCTACGGGCTTGGGCATAAAATGCTGGGAGCACAGTATCTTGACTCACACCCATACCGCCGTGTATTTGCATCGCCATATCTACCACTTCTTGCAGCACATTTGGGGCAACCACTTTAATGGCTGAGATTTCAGTCAGCGCTTCCATCACGCCATGAGTGTCCATTTTATGAGCGGCATTTAAAGTAAGTAGGCGGGCTTGATCAATTTTAATACGGGCTTCAGCGATACGCTCTAAGTTACCGCCCAGCATCAACAGGGATTTACCAAAGGCTTTTCGGCTCATACCTCGATGAATGGCAAGCTCCAATGCTTTTTCAGCGGCACCAATACAGCGCATACAGTGGTGAATTCGGCCAGGACCTAAGCGACCTTGAGCGATTAAAAAGCCCATACCCGGACCTCCAATGATATTGCCCACCGGCACCCGTACGTTATCAAAGACAACTTCACCATGACCATGAGGAGCATCATAATCGCCAAATACGCGTAGCATACGCTCAATTTTAATACCTTTGGTATCAATAGGCACTAGAACCATTGAGTGTTGTTGGTGACGGCCTAAGTCTTCATTTGGGGTGTGCGCCATGAAGATAATAAAATCAACATCAGGGTCGCCTAAACCTGAAGACCACCATTTGCGGCCATTCAGCACAATCTCATCCCCTTCCACAATGGCAGTCGCTTCCATATTGGTGGCATCACTTGAGGCGACACTTGGCTCGGTCATACAAAATACCGAGCTGGTTTTGCCGTCTAGTAAAGGTTGTAAATAACGTTTCTTTTGTTCTTCGTTACCAAAGCGCCATAGCAGCTCCATATTGCCGCTGTCTGGGGCGTTACAGTTGAAGATGTTGGGGGCAATCAGGCTACGACCTGTCAGCTCAGCAATGGGGGCATAATCCGTGACCGATAAGCCTGCACCCAAAGTTTCATCAGGTAAGAACATATTCCACAGGCCTGCCTCTTTCGCTTTTTGACGTAAGGCATAGTACTGCTCAGGCCACTGCCACTGGGTCCAGTCACCATGATTATTTGCTTGGTGACTTTGCTCGATAATTTCAGCTTCGATAGGTTCGATTTCGGTTTCGATGAATTCTTTGGTGCGTTGATAAAAATCTTGGCCGCGTTCACTGACGTTGAACATAATAAAATCCTTTTTATTGAAGGGGTTAAATGAATTCCTTGAGCTTAACTCTACCATTATTTTATGACTTTCTTGTTATTTGCTTCTGACTCAACAGTACTTATTTGGTTATTCTCTTTAGCTTTAGGGGCCGGCTAGGGTGAGTTTACTTAGGCATCTATATCTGAAAATTGTTATCATAATAATCCAAAATTTTTAAACCCGTATTTGCCCTAACTTAAGATGTCTTCTATGACAAAAACAACTTCCAATAAAAGTCAGGCTACTCAAATGAATGCCAATAACCCCCTCAATGTAGAGCAACGAGAAATTGTCTCAAAGATGCGTGCTTTGATTACCGAAGTGCGCAAACATAACAATGCTTATTATGTGATGGATGCTCCTACCATCAGTGACAATGAGTATGACCAACTGCGCTTGAGCCTTATTGAGCTTGAGGAGCGGTATCCAGATTTAACTCAACCAGACAGTCCTACCGCAAGTGTGGGAGATGATCCTTTGCCGTCTTTTTCTCAAGTACAGCATGATATTCCTATGCTGTCCTTGGGCAACGTCTTTAATAAGGACGACCTAACCGAATTTATGCGCCGAGTAAACGATAGACTTAGCGACAAAGATAAAAATCCCAGTTATGAAGTGGAGCTGAAGTTAGATGGTCTAGCGGTCTCCCTTAAATATCACAAAGGTCAGTTTGTCAGAGGGGTAACTCGGGGTGATGGACAGACTGGGGAGGACATTACCCAAAACGTGAGAACCATCAACAATATTCCTCTGGTGCTAGAAGATGCCTTTGATATTGAGGTGCTTGAAGTGCGTGGTGAGGTGCTGATGCCTAAAGCAGGCTTTGAGCGTCTAAACCGAGAAGCCAAGCAGTCAGACGGAAAAGTTTTTGCTAACCCACGTAATGCCGCTGCAGGTAGCTTACGTCAGCTTGATCCTGCTGTGGCCGCCAACCGTCCCTTGGCCTTTTATGCTTATTCAGTCAACCAAGGACTACCTGAGCACATTACTCAGCAATCTAATGCTTTGGCTTGGTTAAAAGAGATTGGCTTTACGGTTAGTGACGTAAAAGTTGTTAATACAGTGGAGGAAATCCAGTCTTACTATGAGTCAGTGATTGAAACTCGCAGTGGTTTGGATTTTGAAATTGATGGCATGGTTATCAAAGTTGATGACCTACAGCTACAAAGTCAGCTCGGCCATCTGTCTCGTGAGCCACGTTGGGCCACGGCATATAAGTTCCCAGCAGAAACAGCGATTACCAAACTTAATGCCATTGAATGGCAAGTGGGTCGCACGGGTCAAATTACTCCAGTTGGTAAGCTTGAGCCGGTACAAGTGGGCGGGGTAACAGTCAGTAATGTGACCCTGCATAATATTGGTGAGATTCAGCGTCTTGATGTACGAGTTGGAGACACCGTTAGCGTTCACCGTGCTGGTGATGTGATTCCTAAGGTCACCCGAGTGTGGCAGGAGCTGCGTCCTGAAGACGCGCAGTCAGTGACTTTGCCTACTCATTGTCCTGTGTGTGACTCGCCTGTGGTCCTGCCAGAAGGGGAGGCTTTAGCCCGTTGTACAGGCGAGCTGTTTTGTCCCGCGCAGCAGCAAGAAGCGCTTATTCACTTCGTCTCTCGTAAAGCAATGGATATCGAAGGACTTGGGGAGCGCTGGTTAATTAGCTTCTTTGAGCATGGCATTGTCAAAACTGTGGCAGATATTTACCACTTGCATGAACACAAAGCAGACCTGGTTAATTATGAGAAACTGGGTGAAAAATCCGTTAACAACATGCTAACGGCCATTGAAGAGAGTAAAAAAACCACTTTATCGCGCTTTATTTACGCCATAGGAATCAAAGGGGTGGGAGAGACCACAGCGCAGAACTTAGCCCAGCACTTTGGTGACTTAGAGCCTTTAATGGAAGCCAGTATTGAAGCGTTAGAAGCTGTCCCCGACATTGGTACTATTACCGCTGAGCTGATTTATAATTTCTTCCGTGCTGAGCATAACGTGGAAGTTATTGAGGCTTTAATTGAAGCTGGCGTGCAGTGGGATAAGGTTGAGCAGGTCGCCTCTGATAATTTACCGTTAGAGGGTCAAACTTGGGTAATCACTGGAACCTTGGTCGCCAGTGGAATGTCGCGTGATGAAGCCAAAGCCCGTCTGCAAGCTTTAGGGGCCAAAGTTTCAGGCAGTGTCTCAGCCAAGACTTCTGCGTTATTGGCCGGTGAAAAAGCAGGGTCAAAGTTGACTAAAGCCGAAAGTTTGGGCGTGCGTGTGGTATTAGAAGAGGAGTTCTTAGCGCTTATTGGTGCTTAGTAACCGCCTTTTGCCCTCATTTGATTGTCTGTTGCAAAGCCATCACTGTATAGGAGTGGTGGCTTTTTTTATTTTAATCGATGACAAGGCTATCGACTTTAGGTTTGCAATCACAGTATGATATTTGGCTAAAGCTACGGAGGGTCGGGCTAAATAGGACATCAAGGATATCAGCCAATAAATAAGGACGGGTTATGCAGTACAACGTGATTGTGATTGGTGCAGGGATGGTCGGCACATCCATTGCTTGGCACTTACAGAAGAACGGGTCTAAGGTTTTATTGCTGGATAAAAAGGCACCCGGCAGTGAGACTTCCTATGGCAATGCTGGGCTTATTCAGCGGGAAGCCATTCATGCTCATGCTTTTCCCAGACAGCTTAGCAAGCTGGTTCAGGTGCTGCCCAATCAGCGCACTGATGTTCGCTATAGTCTCTCAGGTGTTCTACGCTATTCCTCGGCTTTACTGCAATATTGGAAGTACTCAAGCGATAAGTATTTGCCACAGATTGAGCAAGAGTGGTCTACTTTAATTAAGCACTGCATTGATGAGCATGCGGTTATGGTGGCGGAGACCAAAGCTGAGCATCTCATTAAAAAAGTAGGCTGGATTGAATTGCATCGCTGTCAAAATGAGTTTGACGCTGCGTTAAATTTAGCAAAAAACTGCCCTGATCCTGAGATTGAATATCAAGCCTTATCGGTGTCTGAGCTTCAGGCTATAGAGCCTAATATCAATGTCTCAGAGTTGGTGGGAGCTATCCACTGGAAGAATACTTGGCAAGTTAACAATCCGGGTGAGCTGGTTAGAGTCTATGCCAAGCATTTTGAGCAGCTGGGTGGAGAAGTTGGCCAGGCAGAGGTTCAAGCCTTACAGCAGACGGGTAAGGGCTGGCAGGTAACAGTGAAGGATAACTCCTATTTAGCCGATCATGTGGTGATTGCCACTGGAGCTTGGTCAGATAAGCTCATCAAGCCTTTGGGGTATGAGCTGCCGTTATTCCCGATGCGTGGCTATCACTTACACTTTAAACAAGAAGACGATAATGTGATTCACCATCCTTTATTTGATATGCATAAAGGGTTTGTCATTGGGCCTATGCAGCAAGGATTACGAGTGACCACGGGGGCTGAATTTAGCTTGTTAGATTCCGAAAAAAGATTAAATCAGCTCAATAAAGTCTTAGTCTGTGCCAAACAAATAGTGGGGCTTAATGAGGCAGTAGAAGCCGAGCCTTGGAGTGGATTTCGCCCTTGTATGCCCGATATGAAGCCGGTAATAGGGGCGGCTTATCAGCACCAAAACCTATGGTTTGCTTTTGGTCATGCTCACCATGGACTGACATTAGGGCCAGTAACTGGGCGTCTGATTGAAGAGATGATTCATGGTAAAACGCCTTTTGTCTCTACCGTACCTTTTGCCACGAACCGTTTTCTTAGCCAGTAATTTTTTTTTAGCCAGTAATTTTTTTAGCCAGTAATTAGGGCTATGCTAGCCACTTAATATTTAATCAAACAAAACTCAAACTATGATTTAAAAACTCAATCAAATTAGTGACACTTTACCCTTATAAAAGCGTTATCATAATACTGTGCACGACTCATCACTCAATGCTCATGGGGCGTGCTTTTTTATTGAATAATTTAACTTATTAGACTCACATTTTATTTTTGTGGGTCTAACTTAAAGGAACTTTTATGCAATACGACGTTATTGTGATTGGCTCGGGTATGGTAGGCACCTCAATTGCTTGGCACCTACAAAAAAACAACTCCAAAGTTTTAGTAATTGATAAAAAAGCGCCAGGTGAAGAAACTTCATATGGTAACGCAGGTTTAATTCAAAGAGAGGCGGTATATCCAAAAGCTTTCCCACGAGAGATGGGTGAGATCTTTAGAGTGCTCCCTAACACCAGTACTGACATCCGTTATCGTTGGTCTGCTTTGTTTAACTATCAAAGTGCGTTATATCAGTATTGGACCAACTCAACCCCAAAAAAATTAACAAAAATTGAAGATGAGTGGGCGACGTTAATTGAGCATTGCACCAGTGAACATGATGTAATGATTCAAGCGTCAGGCGCAGATGAATTAGTGCGTAAAGGCGGTTGGTTTGAAATTTACCGCACCCAGAAAAAATACGATGAAGCCATTAAGTTAGCTGAAAGAGCGGCTACTAAAGGGGTTGAGTACAAGCTACTAACTCCTGAAGAATTAAAAGAATTTGAGCCAAATGTTAACTTTGATGAATTCATTGGTGGTATCCACTGGCAGAACTCTTGGCAGGTAAAAAACCCAAGTCGTTTGGTAAAAACTTATGCCAAAAGCTTCGAAGCCATGCAGGGTGAAATCAAGCAAGCAACTGTCAAAAACATTGAGCAAATGGAAGACAAAAGCTGGCAAGTAACCGCTGAATCTGCCGAAGGTGAAGTGGCTACTTATAACAGTACCCATGTGGTGATTGCGGCGGGTCCTTGGTCAACACAATTAACCGGTCCTTTAGGTTATAACTTCCCATTATTCCCAATGCGTGGCTATCATCAGCATTTCAAAGTCAGCGAAGGCAACCGTATCGGCCACAGCTTATTTGATGCAGAAAAAGGCTATTTGATGGGCCCTATGGAACAAGGCATTCGTATTACCACGGGCGCAGAAATGACCACTCTAAATGCTCCGAAAAACTTCGGTCAGCTTGAAGCGGTATTGAAAATTGCCAAAAACGTATTGCCATTAGAAGAAGCGGTAGAGTCTGAAGCTTGGTGTGGTTCTAGACCTTGTATGGCAGATATGAAGCCAGTTATTGGTCCTGCGCCAAGACATGAAAAGCTGTGGTTTGCCTTTGGTCATGCGCATCAAGGCTTTACTTTAGGCCCAGCGACAGGACGCCTGGTAGAAGAGATGATCAATGATAAGCCTTTATACATTGACGCCACTCCGTTTAGTGCTGAGCGTTTTGGTCACTAATACTTTTGGACTGTAAACCAAGGCCGGTGGAGTTAATGAGGCTCCACTGGCTTCAAAGTTAATCAAAAAGGGACTAAATATGCAAAAATTACACAGCAACCAACGTATGAGCCAGATTGTTATCCATAATGAGACCATCTATCTAAGCGGTCAAGTGGGTAATCCTGAAGAAGATATTTCAGCACAAACCTTAACTTGCCTAGAAAAAGTAAAAGCTTTACTAGAAGAGGTAGGCAGTGACAAATCAAAAATGTTATCAGCCACCGTATGGTTAAAAGACATGGCTGACTTTGCTGCTATGAATGCCGTATGGGATGAGTGGTTTAGCGACGTAGCTCCGCCAGCTCGTGCCTGTGGCGAGTCTGCTTTGGCCAGCCCTGATTTACTGGTTGAAGTAACCGTCATTGCAGCCGTTTAAAGCGAAGCTTAGACTTTTATCTGAAGTTACCTTTAAACTAAAAAAAGACAGCCTTTTGGGGCTGTCTTTTTTTATGTTATGGTTTACTGATCATCTGGTTGAGTGGACTCTAAGTCTTCGGTTTTAGGCTGTGGAATGATTTCGATAGGCAAGGTCAGGCCTTGGGCAAACTCATGGGCGATGACATAATCATGTTGGCTGGGTTTGACATTGGGGGTGGTATAAACGATCAGTTTTGCCTCACTTTCAGAGAATTTGTGAGACAAGTAACTGTCGCCCAATTGATCCAGCAGTTTCTCAAGAGGCTCATTGCTGGCCATGCCAACCGTCAAGCTGTGCTGGGCTTGCTTGGGGCTGATGTCTGAGAATTTGGCTTGTGACTTTACTGAGTCGCCCTCTAACTCAAAAGGATAGGTGAAGTCTTCAGTGGCAACTGGCTTTTGTCCTGAGTCAATACGACTCCAGTCGATCGATAAGGGCTGGTTACGCGTTGATACTTGCTCGCCAGTATCTAGCTCGTTAGTATCAGCAGACGAGTCAGGCTCTACTTCAGAGGCAGCTGTGGCTTCTGATGTTTGTGGGACTTCTGGCTGAGCCTCGGTATTAATAGCTGCCTGCTCATTACAGCCAGAAAGCAATAGCATAGAGGTAAGGGCCATAGGTAGGGTTAGGGCAGGTAGTAGCTTTTTTAGGGGCCACTGGTTGAACGTTTTTTGGGTTTGCATAAGCGGTCTCAAAAGTAGAGCTGGCACTGTGATTCGGGCCAGCTCATAGTTATAAAGTATTATAAAGCATTATAAAGTTTTGGCTGAAATAGACAAAATAAAAGCAATAACCTCTGCTTAAATGAGGGGGTTATTGTAAATCATTGGCTAATTCAACCAGCTTAATAAATTCCGATCGGCTATTGGTTTTGTCCAAGGGGCTATTTAGGCCCGGTTTGGCCAACTGTGCCACTTGGTCATAGGTTAAGTCATTGACATACTTACTGCCTGTTAGCAGTTGTCCATAACCTGCAACCGCCATCGCAAATTGGGTCTCTGCTGAAGCGTTGGTGACTTTATTAGCAATAGGGAAGGTCAGTAGCTTTGAAGTCTCTGCTTGAGGCGATTTATAGCGAATTTTTAAATAGCCAAGCTCGCTTTTATTTTTATTGGTTACAGCCGTTTTTTGATAGCGACTGGCATCAAGCAGTCCTTTTTGACCGACTGGAGTCACTTCAAATAGAGCCACTACAGATTTACCAGCTCCCAACTCACCCGCATCGACCTTATCGTTATTAAAGTCTTCTTTAGCCAATACTCTATTTTCATAGCCAATTAAGCGCCATTCAGAGACAGCAGCAGGGTTAAACTCCAGTTGAATTTTAACGTCTTTGGCCACGGTATTAAAGGTGGATGACATCTCATCGATTAAGACTTTTTTTGCCTCTGAAAGGGAGTCAATGTAGCTGTAGTTGCCGTTACCATTATTTGCAACTTGCTCCATCATATGATCATTATAATTTCCTTGGCCAAAACCTAAGGTTGATAAAGAGATGCCTTTATCGCGATTTTTGCGCACAAGATCTAGCATGTCATCTACAGCGGATATTCCGACATTAAAGTCGCCGTCGGTGAGCATTAAGATGCGGTTAATCCCTTGTTTTTTGAAGTTGGCTTCAGCTTGTTGGTAGGCCAGTTTGATAGCCGCTTCACCATTGGTTGAGCCACTGGCAGATAAGTTATCAATGGCATTGAGAATCTTTTGAGTTTGATTGCCAGCAGTGGCAGGTAGCACCACTTCGGTATTACCCGCATAAGTTATTAAGGTAATAGTATCTTGTGCGCGTAGCTCCTTGGTTAGGATTTTCAGGCTAGACTTTGCCAGCTGTAGTTTATCACTGCTGTTCATTGAGCCTGACACATCGACCAAAAATACTAAGTTTGCAGCCGGTTGGTTTTGATTGGCAGTGACCACATCTTCAGCTTTGATGCCGACTTTGACGATACGATTGGTCGGATGCCAAGGGGAGTTAACCACCTCTGTACTGACTAAAAATGGGGAGTTTTTCTGTTTGGCGGCTTTCTTAAAATCATAGTTAAAGTAATTAATTAGCTCCTCCACTCGGACAGCCTCAGTAGGAGGTAGGCTGCCGTTATTTAAAAAGCGGCGGACATTGGCATAGCTTCCTGTATCGGTATCAATGCTAAAAGTCGCAAAAGCTTGTTCGTGAGTGGCGTTCACCGCATTGTGCTTAATCTCCGCATAATTCTCAGAGTTCTGAGGAGAGATGCCGGGCGGCAGGGGGTAAGGGGAGCGAATATGAGTAGGTGCTGCTATTTTGCCATAGGCTGCGTCAGAGGCAACCGCTATTAACGGAGGAGCCTCCAGAGCTGGTTGCGGGACAGTCGCTTTGCTGGCCTCATTGCTGGTAGCAACCTCTTGTTGCATGCTACATCCGTTTAGCACAGATAAGGTTATGGCAGTCACTGAGGTTAGCAGTAAAGGTCGCTTTAATAAAGAAAGTGATTTCATAGTCAATCCTTGGCTATTTTCATGAAATAGGTATTTTTGTTATAAATTCATAGGGTATAAAAAAACTAAGACAAATCGCTGTGATGCTTTATATCAATAGCTTTTACGCTTAATTTGACCTTGAATTAAGGTCAAGCCAATTATCATAATCCCATAAAAAAACCGGCTTTGCTTACAATCGTAATATGATTTTAGTTAAATTACGAGATAAACTAACGACATTGATTAAATAAATATTAAATTTTAACTCGTAATTGGCTTATTTAGACGACTGTTTTATAAGTGCTTTTTACTTAAGCAGTTAGACAGTAAGCTAAGCTACGAGTAGCTAAGGAGATTTTATGGCAGGTGGTAGTTTATTAATGCTACTCGATGATATTAGTTTGCTTATGGACGATGTGTCCGTCATGACCAAAGTCGCCGCCAAAAAAACGGCAGGTGTTCTTGGAGATGACTTAGCACTGAATGCTGAGCAGGTAAGTGGGGTTAAGCCCAGTCGTGAGTTACCTGTGGTTTGGGCAGTGGCGAAAGGATCGTTTGTTAACAAGCTTATCTTAGTGCCAGCAGCATTATTGATTAGTTATTTTATCCCTTGGCTGATTACCCCTCTACTTATGATTGGGGGATTGTTCTTATCCTTTGAGGGAGCTGAGAAGGTGGTTCATAAATTTTGGCCAAGACTGCTACCTCATGATGAGGAGCAGGAGGCTCGAGCTGCTGCTAACGCTGATGAAACAGTAGATTTGGTCGAGATGGAAAAGGAGAAAGTAAAGGGTGCCATTCGTACTGACTTTATTTTATCTGCTGAAATCATAGTCATTGCGTTAGGGACGCTTACCAGTGCTAGCTTAATTAATAAGAGTATGGTGCTTTCGGTGATTGCTCTTGCAGCAACTTTTGGTATTTATGGCATCGTAGCCGTTATTGTTAAAATTGATGACGTAGGCTTGCACATGATGCAAAAGCAAGGAGCAAGTAATGTCACTAAAAAAGTTGGTCAGTTCTTATTATCAGCTGCTCCTAAATTAATGAAGGTTTTAACGATTGTAGGTACCATTGCTATGTTCTTAGTAGGCGGCGGTATCATTGTGCATGGCATAAATAGCTTGGAACATGCTGTGGAAGATCTTGCTGATTTAACGGGTGTGTTCGAAGGGTTGTCAGCCAACCTATTAAACGGATTTATTGGTCTGGCAATTGGTTTGGTCGTCTTGCTTATTGTGACTATCATCAAAAAGACACGCTCTGAAGCCCACTAATCTTATTTTATACCAATTCTAAAAAATAACACTCAAGTCGCACCACTCCCGCTGAGTGATAGACCTAATTAAGTTAGTCTCATTACACAATGCATTCCAAGCG
>NZ_FUGD01000070.1 GCF_900162815.1 Psychrobacter pasteurii
CAATAATCTAGTCGGGTTATTTTAGGCTTCTTCATGACTATTATGGTACTACGCTATGCTTTAGGTTGGCAATATATCTCTGGTTTTGCGTAAGTCCTATATGAGCTACCTCAAACCATTGCATCTGTAGCCCAAGCCATACCACACTCAAACTAAATATACAGCCACCAACGATATTACCAACAATGACCACCCCCCACAGCTTAGCAAGCTTAGTGACGGTTTCAATCCCTGCGACAACAGGTAGGCTCAAAAGAGAGGTCTGTTCGGTATAAAGAATGGATTGACCAATGACGACAGCGATAAAGCCAACAGGGTATAATAAAGAGGCGAGCGTTAACGCATAGTGAGTCGGCATCAAGTCTACTAGTAGTGCATAGACACTCAATAGCATAATAAAGCTGATACCAATCTCTAACCCTGCGATAAGTGCACTGGTAAATATCGATCCGTATGAGCGCTTAAACGTACTGCGGGCGTGAACAAACTCTTCGGCCAAAATACTGCCGTAGCTTTTGGGCTGGCTAAAGCTTTCATCATCGGTTAAGGTTTTAATGGACTCTTTTTCAAGTTCGTTGACATTATCCCCAAAATCTTCATCATTTAGATTATGGGTTAGGTTTTGATTGTCTTGCTCTTCATTGTTATCTTTGTTTTTTACAGCACTATCCATAGAGGCATCAGCAGCTGTGCTTGCACTCTGATTGGGCGCATGGTTTGAATCTGTGGTGTTACCCGTGGGATGCTGTGGGTTTGGTTTAGAAGAGTCCATAAGCTCGCTTCAGGTTGATAATCAAGTTCAGTGAATGGTAAAAAGAGCAGCGTGTGATTCCTACTATTTAGAGTATCAAATTTGAGTCGGTTATATTTAGGGTTTAAGTTACCAATATTCACTTAATATAGCCCCAATATAGTGTGCTAAATCGGCTTAGCATCTAACAAAATTGCGCCATCTGCGTTAAAATCATAGTATCCAATTCATTTATATTTTGCGTTTTCGTTAAATTAGTTAAAACAGCCATTGTTAACAAATAACCATTAACCATCCATCATTAATATAAGACACTTCTATTATGAGCAATCAAAATTTGACGGCATCTATCCAATCAGCATTAAAGCAATTAGAAAATGCGTACAACCCAGGTGAAGTTGAAAAGGGGATGTATCAAGGCTGGGAAGAAAAAGGTTACTTCCAGCCAAAATACGACAGTGATAAATCATTCTCTATCGCCTTGCCGCCGCCGAACGTCACTGGTAGCTTGCACATGGGTCATGGCTTTAACAATGCCATTATGGACTCGTTAACCCGCTATCACCGTATGCTTGGTGACAATACTTTATGGCAACCAGGTACTGACCATGCTGGTATCGCGACTCAAATGGTAGTAGAGCGTCGTCTAAACGCTGAGGGTATTAAGCGTACTGACCTAACTCGCGAAGACTTCATCGATAAAGTGTGGGAGTGGAAAGAAGAGTCGGGCGGTAACATCACCAGCCAGATTCGTCGTTTGGGCTCATCGGTAGACTGGACGCGTGAGCGTTTTACCATGGATGAAGGCTTGTCGAATGCGGTAAAAGAAGTATTCGTACGCCTGCATGAAGATGGTCTGATTTATCGTGGTAAACGTCTGGTGAACTGGGATCCTAAGTTCCAAACCGCCTTATCTGACCTAGAAGTTGAAAACCATGACGAGAAAGGCTCGCTGTGGCACTTCCGTTATTATTTCACCGACAAATCAGTAAAAACTCAAGACGGTAAAGATTACGTTGTGGTTGCGACCACACGTCCAGAAACCTTATTAGGTGATACAGCGGTTGCGGTTAATCCAAAAGATGAGCGTTATGCGGACCTAGTAGGCAAGACCATCACGCTACCGATTACTGGTCGTGAAGTGCCTATCGTTGCCGATGATTATGTCGAAAGTGACTTTGGTACTGGTGTGGTAAAAATCACCCCTGCGCATGACTTTAACGACTATGAATTAGGTCGTCGTCATGACATGCCACTGATTAACATCTTTGATGGTAATGCGCATATCTTGCCAGAGATGGAGATTTTCCCAGACCTGCAAACGCGCGATCCTCAGCTTGAGAAAACACCAGAAGCGTATGCCGGTGTTGAGCGTTTTGAAGCGCGTAAACAGTTGGTTGCTCAAGCCAAAGAAGAGGGCTGGCTAGAAGACATCGAAGATTATCAACTAAAAGCTCCACGCGGTGACCGCAGTGGCGTTATCGTTGAACCATGGCTAACAGACCAGTGGTATGTGGCAGTTGAAGAGCTTGCTAAGCCATCGATTGAAGCGGTAGAAAACGGCGATATCGAGTTTGTACCAGCTCAATACAAAAACATGTACATGGCGTGGATGCGTGACCTACAAGACTGGTGTATCAGTCGTCAGCTGTGGTGGGGTCACCGTATTCCTGCATGGTATGACAACGAGGACAACATCTATGTCGCTCGTGACGAAGCCGAAGTTCGCACTAAGTACAATCTAGATGAAAGCGTTGAATTACGCCAAGACGAAGACGTGCTAGACACTTGGTTTAGCTCAGGTTTATGGACCTTTAGCACCCTAGGTTGGGGCGACCCACAAGCGGACAAAAAAGTACTTGAGACCTTCCACCCAACCAGCGTGTTGGTAACTGGTTTTGACATCATTTTCTTCTGGGTTGCCCGCATGATTATGATGACCATGCACTTCATGAAAAATGAAGACGGCACACCGCAAATTCCGTTCAAGACTGTGTATGTACACGGCCTAGTACGTGATGGTCAAGGTCAGAAAATGTCGAAATCAAAAGGTAACGTACTCGATCCAATCGACTTGATTGATGGTATCGACCTTGAGACCTTGGTTGCCAAGCGTACCAGTAACATGATGAACCCGAAAGATGCGGCGAAGATTGAGAAGCAAACCCGCAAAGAGTTCCCAGAGGGTATTCCTGCCTTTGGTACCGATGCATTGCGCTTCACCTTTACCTCGCTTGCCAGCACCGGTCGTGACATTAACTTTGACCTAAAACGCGTCGAAGGTTACCGCAACTTTGCTAACAAAATCTGGAACGCTAGCCGTTTCGTACTGATGAACTGTGTGGACAAAGAAGGCAATGCGCTAGCGATTGATAACCAAGAGAATGTAGACGTTTGGGAGTTGCCAGAAAAATGGATTATGAGCCGTCTAAACTCAACGGTTGCTAATATCCATCAGCATTTTGAGCAGTATCGCCTAGATATGGTCAGCCACGATATCTATGAGTTCATCTGGAACGAATACTGTGACTGGTATGTTGAGCTTGCCAAGGCCAGCCTCAACGATGACACTGTGGCAGACGAGCGTAAGGCGCAAATTCGCTATGTACTGCTTCATGTATTAGAAACAGCGATGCGTTTTGCACACCCAATGATGCCGTACATTACTGAAGAGATTTGGCAGACAGTTGCGCCTCTATTGGGACGCAAAGACACAGAGAGCATCATGATTGCCGACTTCCCAAGCGTCAATGAGTCGCACATCAATGACCAAGTTGAAACTGACATGACCTGGTTACAAGAGCTTATCGCTGGCGTGCGTAACATTCGCGGTGAGATGAAGCTAGGTAATGCGGTACGTTTGCCAGTGCTGCTTGAAAACATCACTGATGAGCAGACGGAACGTCTAAACCGTATCGAAAACCAGTTCAAGGCACTGGCCAAAGTCGAAAGCTTAACCTTGCTTAAAGAGGGCGATGAAGTCCCATTGTCATCATCAAGCATGGTCGGCAAACTGCGTATCTTAGTGCCAATGAAAGGTCTGATTGACCCAACAGCGGAGCTAAAACGTCTGGCCAAGTCTCAAGAGAAGCTGCAAAAGCAAGCGGACGGTATAGCGCGCAAGCTTGCCAATGAAGGCTTTGTCAGCAAAGCACCTGCTGAGGTTGTTGAAGCAGAGAAAGTGAAGCTTGAGGAGCTAGAAGGTCAGTTAAAAGTTATGGCAGATCAAATGGCGCAGTTAGAGGCGTTGTAATGGCTAATCTGGAAGTTCAGATTTAAGTTTTATAACTAAGTCGTAGACTACTTTCAGTATCTAAAATTCAGTTTTTAGATTGCCTAAGACGAAAAACCGCTACAGTATTATGCTGTGGCGGTTTTTTTAATCCCCTGCTAATATGTACAAGAAAGAAGTTCTGAGTTATTAATAAAAATAAAGGCTCTAGATTAACAATCTAGAGCCTTTAAAATAACTGACCATAACCAATGTATTTAAATATTGATAAGTGTTTTGGTAATGTAGAACTAAACGCCTTGCAGAGCTGGTTTCAGCACGATACCTGAAGGTTTTAGCTTAGTAATCGAAAAACCAGTAATGGCATATAATATTGAAATGATAGGTACGGTAAAGTTAAGAATAGCATAAGGTACAAATTCTAAAACACCCACCCCTAACGTCGCTAGAATAAATACGCCGCATGTGTTCCAAGGTATAAATACCGATGTGAGCGTTCCACCGTCCTCTAATGCTCTTGAAAGGTTTCTTGAGTCCAGTCCACGCTCTTGATACACACTTGAGAACATACGTGCTGGTACCACAATAGAGATATATTGTTCCGAGCAAGTTGCGTTAGTAAAGAAGCATGACGCAATGGTTGTTGGAATGAGGGTTTTTGCAGACTTCGTCATTCCTGACATTTTCTCTACAATCGATCTAAGCATACCCGTATTTTCAAGAATACCACCGAATGTCATTGCCACAATGGTTAACGAAACGGTATACATCATAGATTCAATGCCACCTCGGCTGAATAACGAGTCGATAAATTCATTACCGCTTTCAATCACATAACCATTTTGAAGGGCACTAAGCGAATCGCCTACCGTCAATCCTTGAACAAATATCTGGCAAATAAAACCAAGAAGAACGCCGACGGTTAAAGCCGGTAATGCGGGTACTTTAAAGGCGACCATGACGATAACTGTCAGAGGTACCAGAAGAAGTAGTGGAGATATAGTAAAGTTCTCTTGAATAGATAGCATGGTGCTACTTATTCTGGTTAACTCAGCTTCTGAGCTTACAAAACCTGAACCTAAGTATCCATAGGCTGTTAAGGCTATGAGTAGGGCAGGAATGGTTGTATAAGTCATGTGCTTAATATGCACAAACAAGTCTGTATGAGTCAGACCAGAGGCAAGGTTAGTTGTGTCTGATAAAGGCGACATCTTATCACCAAAATAAGCGCCTGAAATCACTGCTCCAGCGGTCATGCCAGGCGGTATTCCCATACTTGCACCGATACCCATAGCAGCGATACCAACGGTACCCATCGTCGTCCAAGAGCTACCAATCGATAGCGAAACGATAGCACACATGAGGGTTATGGAGACTAAAAATAAATCAGGTTTTAAGAAGCTTAAACCGTAATAAACCATGGTGGCAACAATCAGTGTTTAAAGGGTTGTAAGTTAAAATTAACCTCGTCATACTAAAAGTATGAAAACACTCAAACTACGCATTAAAGACAAACACATAAAAGAGCTGAATCAGCTAAGCGGTTCAGTGAACTTCGTGTGGAACTATATTAATGCACTTTGCTTTGAGCATCTAAAACGTACCGGTAAGTTTTTTAGTGCTTATGATCTAAGTGAGTATACCAAAGGTAGCGGTGAGTCTTTAGGATTACACAGTCAAACACTGCAAGCCATCAATGAATCTCACGCCAAGACCCGAAAACAATTTAAAAAAGCCAAGCTTAACTGGCGTACCAATCGTCCTGATGCCAAACGAAAATCACTGGGTTGGATACCTTTTAAAAAGTCTGCTATCAAATACCTAAGCACAAGACAAACAGGCAAAAAAGCACTTAAATCAACAATTCAGCTATCCCTATCTAAAGGTCAAAAGCTTATTATAGATGTATTCGATAGTTACAATCTAAGCCTATATCAGATAAACACGCTTGAGATAGTACAAGATAGTCGTAATCGTTGGTATGCGTGTATTACTGTTAAAGACTTTCCTAAGCAAGTAAGTGGCAATGGTAGCGTTGGTATTGACTTAGGTTTAAAAGAGTCTGCCACTACCTCAAATGGCACCAAGCTAATTATTAAGCAAACGCAAAAGTGGGCGAATAAATTAACAGTAGCCCAGCGTGCTAAGAATAAAAAACGTGTCAAAGCAATCCACGCCAAAATTAAAAACACAAGATTAGACTTAATTCATAAATTCACCACCAAGCTTGTTAAAGACAATGCCTTAATTGTGGTTGGTGATGTTAAATCACGCTCATTTACAACTAAAAAAACCAAGCTAGCTAAATCAACATACGATGCAGGATGGTTTGAACTTAAACGACAACTGGAATATAAATGC
>NZ_FUGD01000074.1 GCF_900162815.1 Psychrobacter pasteurii
TAGAGGCTCATGCCCGAGGCGTTGTCTTGCTTGTACCACAGCGCTGGGCACACAGGCCTGGGAGTCTATATTAAGACGCATCTGCTCTGTGATATACCAAATTGAACGGTTTCGATATAAAGCTGTGCCGATGACTATCCAAACAACGTGTTCGGCAGGTAGCTTACGTCTTCTAATGCTCGCTTTGCCGGTATACTCTAAAGCTTGCTGTATCCACTCAGGGTCTATTAATTCACTAAATTGCTCTAGGGTGTCTGGAATCCTTTTATGCGTCTCATTAATAGCGTCTTGTAGTCTCATAGTAAAATAGCCCATCTGCTTATTAGATGGGCTATTTTATTACTTTTATTGAGTTTTTGCCTTAACTGACTGGCATTAGTCCTATTGGGCGCTTTTTTTGTGGCAAAAACATCAATATTATCTTATAGTTAAACAAGCTTGATAGCGTGCTATGTCAGTCTAGATTATATGGCTTTACCTTAGGCAGATGATAGGTATAATAAAACGCTGTTAAATGTTTTGATGGAAATAAACTGAATATTGACGTTCAGTAATACTGTTAGGGATAACTATGTCACAATCACACCTTTTGAAAACCCTCACCACCTCTGCTGTCTTATTCAGTGCGGTATATGCTCCTCTAGTCTATGCTGAAGATGAAGTGCCTCCTGCGTTTGTTGATGATAATATTGACCAAGCCGATGAACTGATCAAGCGTGAGCGCCAAAGTATCATTCAAGGTAATAACGTACCTAGTGCCACAGTTTCAGACTCTGAAGCACAGAAGGCAATTAATGAGCGTAGGCAGCTTACTTCTGCCCAAGGCTACGATTTAGAAGCCTTAAAAGCAGATCCTGTTGCTTTTACCAGATACTTAAATGCTGCTTTGGCCGCTCAAGATATGGCCACGGTAAAAGAGCTGTTACCGCATTACAAAGTACTTAACGTCAATGATCCAATGTTGATTAAGTTTGCCGATGCTTTGCTATATCGCAGTGAAGGTCAGAATAAAAAAGCCATCGCTATTTACAAAGACATGTTAGCGGATAACCCAGACTTTCATCCTGTACGTCTAAATATGGCTCAAGCTTTATATGCGGATAAACAGTACAGTGTTGCTCATGATCAACTGCAAAAGTTGCGTGGTGCTGATATTCCAGCTCCCGTTATGGCCAACGTAGAGCGGCTAATGGCCCGTATTGATCAGCAGGAGGAGTGGCGTTTTAATGCTTCAATCAGCTACGTTCAAGATGATAATTTAAATGGGGTACCTGAAAAGGAAATTGAATTTACAGGAATCGGTGGTGGCATATTCCGAACAGGCGGTAATACTGAGTCAGGGAAAGGTTTGCAGGTTTCAGGGAGTGCCAATAAACGTATTAACCTTGATAAGAACTTTTATGCTGAAGTGGGAGGCAATGCTTCTTTAAAAGGCTATTGGGATAACAGTGAATACAATGACTATCTAGTTACAGCTTCAACTGCCTTAGGGTATGATGATGCCAAAAATGATGTATCTATTAGTCCATTCGTTACCAAGCGTTTTTACGGAGAAGAGCCTTACAGCTGGCGTAAAGGTGTGACTGTCAGTGGATCTCGCTGGGTGAAACCGCAACTGAAATTAACCGCGACCAGCATGTTTTCTAATGAAACAGTGGATGATGATAAAGAAAACCGTCGTGAAGCAGATGGCTTGTTCTTGGGCTTAAATGCGCTTTACATTAAAGATGCCAATGAGTACTTCTATGGGGGTCTTGGCCGTTATCAAAATGATGTCGATAAAACCAGTTTCTTAAGCTATGATCGTAATTCAGTGAACGTGGGCTGGGGACGTGAGTGGACTCAAGGGATTTCTACCTTAGCTTCAGCAAGTTACGCCATCAAGGACTATGATAAACCAAGTGATGATATTGCTGATGGTTTCTACAGCCAGTTTAGAATTGAAGGTGATGACCTCAATCGTGAGGACAAAACTACCTCACTAGGTCTGCAGGTATGGAAGCGTGATTTAACGGTACTAGGCTTAACGCCACGCCTAGTATTTGATTATGAGAAAACCTCAAGTAACTTTAAGTACTATGATGATCGTGATGACAAAACGGCTACTATCTTGCTGACCAAATCATTTTAATTGAGCTAATAAAGCAGTAGTTATAGCCATAAAAAAACCTCGCACCAGTGCGAGGTTTTTTATTATCAGAGTTTATTTACAAGCAGTTATTAAAGATTGGTTTCCATCTCTTCAAACTTCGCTTTGATATGAGGGCTTGGCTCAGCTGTCGCTAGACTACCAATAACAATAGCGATTGAGCTTAAGATAAAGCCTGGAATGATGGCATATAACCAGTCATTTAAAGGAACACCGGCTGATGTCTCAAAGCCGCCATATACCCAAAGAATAACAGTTACTGCACCGACAATCATACCTGCTAGGGCACCATTACGGTTCATACGCTTCCACATTAAGCTGATAACAACCAATGGACCAAATGCTGCACCGAAGCCTGCCCAAGCGTTAGATACCAGTGATAATACTGAGCTGTCAGGGTCAGAAGCTAAGAAGATAGCTACTACCGCAACTAATACTACCGAGATACGACCTACCATTACTTGACGTGCTTCTGGAGCTTCTCTATCAAAGAATAACTTATACACATCACGAGTCAGCGAACTTGATACCACTAGCAGCTGTGATGAAATGGTACTCATGATAGCCGCTAAAATAGCCGCCAATAAGAAGCCTGAAACTAAAGGATGGAATAAGAAGTTAGTAAATACTAAGAAGATAGTTTCTGGATCATCTAAAGTCATGGCTGTTTTTTGGACATAAGCACGACCAGCGAAACCTGTCATTAAGGCACCGATTAAGCTCACAATCATCCAGCTCATACCAATTCTACGGGCTGTTGGCACATCTTTTACAGAGCGAATGGCCATGAAGCGTACGATAATATGAGGCTGACCGAAGTAACCCAAACCCCAGGCTAATAATGACAAGATACCTAAGAAGGTCATGCCGCTAAAGATATTTAGCATTTCTGGGTCAATATTGCGAATGGCAGTGGTTGTCGCGCCAACACCACCAAGATCTGTAAAGGCAACCAAAGGCACGATAATCATAGCCAATAGCATGATAACGCCCTGCACAAAGTCAGTGGTAGATACCGCAAGGAAACCACCGAATAGGGTATAGATAACAACCACACCAGCAGTAACCCAAAGTCCGGTGCTGTAAGACATACCTAGAGCACTATCAAACAATTTACCACCACCGGCTAAACTTGCTGCGGTGTATACAGTAAAGAATAAGATAATAACGATGGCTGAAATAACACGCAATAGATGCGACTTATCTTCAAAGCGGTTGGCGAAATAGTCAGGAAGGGTAATCGCATTGTCCGCGATTTCGGTATAGACACGCAGTCTTGGTGCTACCAATAGGTAGTTGGCAAAGGCACCGATGGTCAAACCTAGGGCGATCCAAATACTGACCACACCAGAGCTGTACATATAACCGGGAAGACCCAGTAATAACCAGCCTGACATGTCAGATGCACCGGCTGATAAAGCGGCTACGCCAGGGCTCAAGTTACGACCACCTAGCATATAACCTGCAGAGTCGTTATCGGCCTTAAAGTAGGCCCAAACCCCGATACCAATCATCAATAAGAAATAAAGAGCGAGCGATATGAGCACGCCAGTTTCAATTCCATTCATAACATAATCCTTATGTAATATATTTTTTGAACATAAAAAAACCATTATGTGACTTGTATCATAATGGTTCTTTCACAAAAACTAAAAGAGTATTAGCAGAAGTTAAAAGATTTCTTTTGGTATAACTCATGCAAGTCAAACATAAGCCTTAATAATTCGAATCTTTACATCCTTGACGTGTCAGTTACACGCCATTAACTTTTGGCAATATGGTTGCATTATAGAGTAAAAAATAAGGGATTACGAATGTAATTAAAATTTGAAACTGATTAGAAATTCAATAAGGTCATTTAGAGGGGACTTTAAATTGGGGGGATAATGCTAATAAAAACTTGCTGAAGAGGCCGAATAAAAAATGCTTTGACTTTAATAAGAGTCAAAGCATTTAGGTGTCAACACAAGCAAAATAATTAATCAAGACTTATTCGATAGGCGCCAACATCTGCATTAAGGCATCGACACTAGCAGAACGCGTCAAGCTTGGGTTAATAACCACGCCCAAGTAGCGTTGTAGCTCTAAGTCTTTGGCCATATCAATGGTAGCTAACTCATGATTGATCAAAGTTTGGGGTAGCACTGACCAACCTAGACCGACAGAGACCAACATACGAATAGACTCAAGAGGGTTGGTGGTCATGGTGGCATATGGTTTTAAGTTCTGTTTGGCAAACTCAGCCAAAGTAATCTGACTGGTAAAGGTATTGGCTGCCGGCAAGATAGCTGAATAATGTGCTAATTGCTCTAAAGTTACATTTGATTTTTTTGCTAAAGGTGACAGAGTACCCGTCACGAAGAATAAGGGATCTGACCAAAGCGTATGGTAGGTTAAGCGCTTGTCATATACTGGCGGCAAGGTTAAAAAGGCCAATGACAGCTCCCCATCAAGCACCGCCTTGTGCGCAGCCTCTGAATCCACAAAATGCACCTCAAGCTGAACCGAAGGGTAAGTTTGAATAAACTGCTTTAGCACAGGAGGTAAGTGGTGCAGTCCAATATGATGACTGGTACCAATAACTAATTTGCCAGAGATGGTCTGCTGCGAGTTTTGAATATTAATCTTAAAGTTATCGTAATCATCCAACCAACGCTTGGCATGAGGTAATAATTCGTTAGCAGCAGCGGTAGGCACGATACCACGCCCTAGCGTATCGAATAGAGTAACCTTAAATTCATCTTCAAGATTTTTGATTCGCTTACTGACAGCAGGCTGAGTAATAAAAAGTTTTTCAGCCGCTCCTGAGATACTGCCCGTTTGCATTACAGTGATAAAGGTGGTCAAATTTGTGGTATTCATGGTCAGCCTAAAACTATCAAAAAAGGAATGGAATTTATAAGTATAATATAAAGTTTGCTATATGATAAAAATCATCAATTATTATTATATAACTTAGCTGTTATAATCTCAATACGTAAGGCGAGTTAAGTTAAGATTATTATATATAATATCAGCCACTAAATTGGCTTAAATATTTCAATTATATTAAATACCTTAATTATAGCAGTGGTAAGGGGAAATATAGTCTTTAATTACCATCGCCCTTAATTAGATTATTAATAGCAAGATTATCACTTTCGTTGATTACTTTTATTTATACCTACAAACATTATAAGCCAGCAAGGAAGTATTCCATGTCAGCCACACAATCAAATACCGCAAAAACATTATACGACAAACTTTGGGACGCTCACTTAGTCAGTCAGCGTGATGATGGCTCAAGCTTAATTTACATTGATCGCCATTTATTACATGAGGTGACCAGTCCTCAAGCTTTTGAAGGTTTGGCTTTGGCCAATCGTGAGCCTTGGCGTTTGTCGGCCAACATTGCTACTCCAGACCATAACGTGCCTACCGTGCGTAAAGAGCGTCTAGAAGGGGTAAGTGGCATTAAAGATGAAGTGTCACGCTTACAGGTAAAAACCTTAGATGACAACTGTGCTAAGTTCAACATTGCTGAATTTACCATCAATGATGCCCGTCAAGGTATTGTACACGTGGTGGGTCCAGAGCAAGGCTTAGTATTGCCCGGAATGACCGTAGTGTGTGGTGATTCTCATACCGCGACTCATGGTGCTTTAGGCTGCTTGGCACATGGTATTGGTACTTCTGAAGTTGAGCACGTACTAGCAACCCAGTGCTTGGTGCAAAAGAAATCTAAAAACATGCTAATCCGTGTTGATGGTAAGCTGGGTGAAGGCGTGACGGCCAAAGACGTGGTATTGGCTATTATTGCTAAAATTGGTACAGCAGGCGGTACAGGTTATGCGATTGAGTTTGCCGGTGAGGTGTTCAAAAATATGAGCATGGAAGGCCGTATGACCGTCTGTAATATGGCCATTGAAGCCGGTGCTCGTGTGGGTATGGTGGGCGTAGATGAGACCACCATTGAGTACGTCAAAGGTCGCCCTTACTCGCCAACAGGAGAGCAGTGGGAGCAAGCGGTTGAGTACTGGAACACGCTACATTCAGACGAAGGCGCTCATTTTGATGCCATCATTGAGTTAGATGGTAGTGAAATTGCACCACAAGTATCTTGGGGAACCTCACCTGAGATGGTAGTAGATGTGACCCAAAATGTCCCAACATTGGCTCAAGCCAAAGATGAAGTACAACAAGAAGCTTGGACTCGTGCTTATGAGTACATGGGATTAGAGCAAGGTCAGCCTATTACTGATATTAAGCTTGATCGTATCTTTATCGGCTCTTGCACCAACTCACGTATCGAAGATTTACGTTCAGCAGCGTCAGTAATTAAAGGCCGTAAAGTTGCAGATAATGTCAAAGAAGCCATCGTAGTTGCGGGCTCAGGACAAGTGAAGCAGCAAGCTGAAGAAGAGGGGCTAGATAAGGTATTTATCGAAGCTGGGTTTGAATGGCGTGAGCCAGGCTGTTCAATGTGTTTGGCTATGAATGCTGATAAGCTAGAGCCAAAAGAGCACTGTGCTTCTACTTCGAACCGTAACTTTGAAGGACGTCAGGGGAATGGCGGTCGTACTCACTTAGTTAGTCCAGCTATGGCTGCGGCTGCGGCATTGGCCGGTCACTTTGTGGATGTACGCAGTTTCTAAGCTGTCACAGATTAAACTACAACTCCCTATTTAAAGTTAAAGGAATACACCATGCAAGCTTATAACACTCAAACCGGCATCGTATGCCCATTAGATCGCTCCAACGTAGATACCGATCAGATTATCGCGAAACAGTTTTTAAAATCCATCAAACGCACAGGTTTTGGCGTTAACCTATTTGACGATTGGCGTTATAAAGATGAAGGCTATCCAGGTCAAGATCCGTCAACTCGTGTGATTAACCCTGACTTTGTCTTAAACAAACCGCGCTATCAAGGAGCAACCATCTTGCTGGCTCGTGATAACTTCGGCTGTGGCTCAAGCCGTGAGCATGCGCCTTGGGCATTATCAGAGTATGGTTTTCGCACCATTATCGCACCAAGCTTTGCCGATATTTTCTATAATAACTGCTTTAAAAATGGCATGTTGCCGATCGTATTGACCGAAGAGCAAGTAGACGAGCTGTTTGAAGCATGTTTTGCCAACGAAGGCTATGAGCTAACCGCTGACCTTGAGCGTCAAGTGGTGGTGACCCCTGAAGGCAAAGAGTTCCCTTTTGAAGTCGATGAGTTTCGCAAGCATTGCTTGTTAAATGGTTTAGACGATATTGGTCTAACTCTACAGCAAGAAGATGCTATCAAGGCCTATGAGGCAAAAATGCAGCAAAAAACACCTTGGGTATTTAACGAAGTTCAGGCATAAGCCCAGCACCCTTTTAAGGACTAAGCCCGTCAGTTGCTGAATCAACTAACGGGCAACCAAGATTTTAGAACCATCATTTAGGAACACAGGATATGGCAACCGTATTAACTCTAGCAGGGGATGGCATTGGTCCGGAGATTATGACTCAGGCCGTTGCAGTATTAAAAGCAGTCAATGAAAAGTTTGAGCTGGGACTGACCTTAGAAGAAGGTGACTTAGGTGGTGCGGCTATCGACAGAGCAGGGGTGCCCTTACCAGAGGATACTTTACAAAAAGCACGCGCTGCCGATGCGGTATTACTAGGCGCAGTAGGCGGACCTAAGTGGGATGGTATCGAGCGTAGCATTCGTCCTGAGCGTGGCTTATTAAAAATCCGTAGTGAGCTGGGTTTGTTTGCTAACTTGCGTGTGGCTAAGCTATATCCGCAGTTGGCCAATGCTTCAAGCTTAAAGCCAGAAATCATTTCAGGATTAGACTTGCTTATCGTACGTGAGTTGACCGGCGGTATCTATTTTGGTGAGCCTCGTGGTATCCGTACTTTAGAAAATGGTGAGCAGCAAGGCTATAACACCATGGTCTATAAAACCTCTGAGATTGAGCGTATTGGTAAAGTGGCATTTGAATTAGCTAAAGTACGTGCTAAAGCCAACGGTACAGCGGCCAAGATTTGTTCAGTAGATAAAGCCAACGTGCTAGAAGTGACTGAGCTTTGGAAGCAGACCATGATTAAGCTTCAGCAAAGCGAGTATCCAGAAGTTGAGCTAAGTCACATGTATGCTGACAATGCTTGTATGCAACTGGTGCGAGATCCTAAGCAGTTTGATGTGATGGTAACCGGTAATATGTTTGGTGATATCTTATCTGATGAAGCGGCGATGCTGACTGGCTCTATCGGTATGTTGCCTTCAGCCAGCTTAGATGAAAACGGTAAAGGCATGTATGAGCCTTGTCACGGTAGCGCCCCAGATATTGCTGGTCAAGATAAGGCGAACCCTTTAGCGACCATCTTATCAGTGGCTATGATGCTGCGTTATACCTTCAAGCATGAAGAGTCTGCAGCGGCTATTGAGCAGTCAGTGAGTGACGTGCTTGATGACGGTCTGCGCACTGGCGATATTATGGACCCAACTGAATCAGGCTTAAGAGTTGTTGGCTGTAAAGAGATGGGTGAAGCGGTATTGGCCAAGCTTGGCTAAGTATTTGTCATACTCTAGAGTATTCACTCATAAAAAACCCGAATCTTATGGTTTGGGTTTTTTTATTTAAGCTTATACAGCTATTTATTAAAGGCTATAGAGCTATTTATTCAAAGTTATAAAGCTAAGAATGAGGTGGGAATATACATAATTTTGCATAACATAACCAATACTGGGTTAACCTAAGGGCTTATAAATAGTATAGTTAAAGTTAAATAATATAATGAATAAAACAGTTTAAATATAATAATAGCAACATTGACTTCCTCCCCTCGCTAAACCATAGGTATCTACACAACTTAAAAAGAGCAAAAAAGAATGATAGAATCTTCCAGTATGGCATAGATAAAATGGAGCTAGATACGAGGCTCATCAAACGATATCAACAACTCGTACACAATCACACTCACCCAA
>NZ_FUGD01000018.1 GCF_900162815.1 Psychrobacter pasteurii
AAGTAGTTAAATGAATAGTAATAAATAACGTTAAACCAAGGATTTAGCGTCTATATTAAAAAGGCTATTTAGTAAGATTGAAAAAGCCAACGTCCTATTATCAAAGGACGTTGGCTTTTTAATGGGTAGAAATGATGTGGAATTTATCTACATTTAAACGATTAATTTAGCGCGGTTAAGGTTTGCTCAAACGCTGCGCGCCCGATTTCACCCACTTGCTGATTGACCAATTGCCCGTCTTGATAATACAGCAATGCTGGCGGACCAAATAGTTTATAACGCGCTAAGATTGCTTTTGAATCAGCCGTAGTCTCCGTGATATCAAGTCTGACCAATTGCCAATCTTGCATTTGCGCAGGGCGATTATGAAATAAGTTTTTCTCCATAATCCGGCATGCAATACACCATTCGGCGGTGACATCGACCAGCACTTTAGGATTGGCGGCGACAATGGCATCTAACTCAGCCAGCGTCGTGACCGTCTTATCGGTTGCATTACTGGTGGCTGGTTGACCAGCAGTTGTCTGCAGCACCGGAACCGCAGTTAGGGAGGCAAGCGGATGCAAGCTGTCGTCATTGCCCAATGCGGCGCCGACGATTAAACACGTCGCCCAAATACCAGCGATTAAGCCTAGCGCTTGGGTCAGCATCCGACCTTTGCCTAGCCAGCTCCACGCCCACATCGCCACGACCATAAACCACAGCGCCCAAACCATCAGCATCACAGGCGAGATAAAGACGCGTTCAATTAATAACAATGCCACGGCAAAAAGCAACAAAGCAAAGCCCTGCTTGACCCAGTTCATCCACTCACCCGCTTTTGGCATGATTTTACCTTGGGTCGCGCCGATTAAAATAAGCGGCGCTGATAAACCAAAACCGAGCATAAATAAAGCCGCAAAGCCAAGTAATGGACTTCCAATCGTTGATACAGCAAGCAGCGCCCCAAATAAGGGTGCCGAAACACAAGGCGATACCACGAGCGCCGATAAGAATCCCGCAATTAAACTGCCGCCCGTACTACCAAGCTTGCTATCCCCCGCTTGGCTTAGACCCTGCATTTTACTACTGATAAATCTCGGCAGACGAATGCTAAATACGCCCAACATATAAAGGGCTAATAAGACAAAAACGATGGCAAACCCAATTAAAATAATCGGATTTTGTAGCCAACCGATAATGCCTAACGATTCGCCAAATACCGCAATGACCGCGCCTAAAATACCATAAGCGATGGCAACACCAATAGCGTAGCTGGTCGTTAAAATAACACCGCGTTTTACCGTTGGATTGTCTTCACGCGCGACGATATTGGCAACAATCGGTAGCATCGGTAACACGCATGGCGTCAATGCCAAGACCAACCCTGCCAAGAACAATAACACCAATGCCAACCACGGATGCGAAGCTAAGCCAAAAGGGTCGCTATCAATCGTGTTATCACCAACAACGGTATTGTTTGTTGCAGCAGCATTATTTATGACAGCGTCATTGTTCGCTGCTTCACTTGTGACATTATCGCCTACCACTTCTTCATCGGCTCCAGAGATGGTATTGATTGCACCAAGCTCTGCATCTAACGCTTCGTCATCTAACAATGCATAATCAATCACCTCGTCATCTGGCGTAGTTTGCTCTGTAGCAAGACTATTGGTAACTGTCCCATCTGTAGAGGCTTGCGCAGTTTCTACATTGCTGTTATTGCTCGCAGAAACTGTAGCAGTACTACTTGAACTATTGGCTGCCGATTGTGACGCAGCAGCGATATTGACCGTGGTTTTTATTTTCTCCGGTGGATAGCATAGACCCGCTTTGGCACAGCCTTGCCAACCTATCGTCACGGCGGCATTATTTATCGCCTTGCCATTACTACTACTCAAAATGGTAGTAGCAACCATATTGGCTTGGTCAAATACCAATACTTGCCCAAAGGTTGGATCATCAATGGAGACTGGCTTTTGGCTAAAGGTAAAAGGTGCAGCGCTCACGCCAGCAGGCAACGTTAGCTTAATTTGGTCTTTATAAACATAGTGCTCAGGCGTAATGTCAAAGTTAATCGATAAGCGCGTGCCATTATTGGTCGGTTTGCTGCTACTGCTAACTTGAAACGCTTCATCAACAGGCAAAAATTTCGGTTGGGCAGCACTTTTATTACCAAATAAATCACCCAATCCTGCCGCTTGCGATGCCACTGGCACGGCCGTCAGCCCAGTAGCTCCTAGCCCTGTCAATAATGAGCCCGCGCTGAAAGCGAACGCCAACAGATAAGATTTTTTTGACGGTTTATTTTGCGTTAATGACGGAGACTTTTCTGCGCTCTTAAGGGACATGAAGGGCTACCTATTATTTCCAATATTCGAATTGACTAATTCACTGTCTGTATGGACTTGTCTATTTAC
>NZ_FUGD01000211.1 GCF_900162815.1 Psychrobacter pasteurii
CCTAAATGCTCGCCTTACTCGATGTCTGATAGTGCAATTATTACCTTCAATGCCGACCGTGAAAAACTTGCCAATGACTTGGGTAAAGCCCTTAAAGCCAGTAACAAAGCTATCCCAGGTATCACTAGCGATTCTAGCACAACTTACGCCTAAGGCTTTCAGCTTAGCTTTAAGCTTTTTGACAGTGTTAAGGTCTCGTTTTCCCCACACATAGGTAACAATTTCACCTGTGTCACGGTGATAGGCATAAATTAGCCATTGTTTGTTGATCTTTTTACCTACGAATGTCCAAAGCTCATCGACTTCAAGACAGTCATATTGCCTTTGCTTGGGGGTTATTTGGTAGTGACACTTTGGTGGTGGTTCAAAAAGTAGGCTAACATTAGACATACCCATGATTGATGTAAAAGAAAGCTAAATCAAAGGTTTTAAAGTGATTTTCCAGTTTTTTAGAAAAGTTACAACTTCGCCTAAATGCTCGCCTTACTCGATGTCTGATAGTGCAATTATTACCTTCAATGCCGACCGTGAAAAACTTGCCAATGACTTGGGTAAAGCCCTTAAAGCCAGTAACAAAGCTATCCCAGGTATCACTAGCGATTCTAGCACAACTTACGCCTAA
>NZ_FUGD01000146.1 GCF_900162815.1 Psychrobacter pasteurii
GTTATAGGGGATATCGCTTTCTGTGGATAAGTTTTTGTAAAATTTAAAACTTCTACTGTGAAAACAACGAAATCATTCACTAGAAAACAATAACTTACCGTAGAAATTAAGCTTTAAAACACAAAGAATAAACTCTAAAACTTAGACTTAATTAAAAAATCAGTCTAAGTTTTAGTAAGCTCTGGTTTTTAGCAGTAAACAAATAAACAGAATAATCCAATGGTAAACTGGCTCAATTGAAAATAATCAAAATGGTTATAAAGTAATTAATCTAAAACACCGACAATGCTTTATTTTGAGATTATCAACAAGTAGATTACGTTGAGATGAAATAACATTGAGAGTCTGGAATTAAGTAAAAGAGTTTTAAAAAGAGTGCTTGAGTGTTTATGACAGATATTTTTAAAACTTAAAAAATACAGGCAGTAGTTAATATCAACATTGTTTATAAATACTTAATCTATAATACTAAAAACAGGCCAGCAATAACCTATTGTTTGTTAAGATAAACTATACGGATGAGATTTAAAAACACTAGACTGATCTAGAGTTTTTTGGAAATCCAATGTTTTTGTGAACAATATCTTTATTATTGCTATCGATCAAAAAACCGAGCAAAAAAACAAACTTTTATCTCATTGAGTGGTCTCAGTTATTATTGAGTCTAATGGCTCTGGAAAACAGGTTTATCAAACAAGCTACTATGAGTGGCTTAAAGCCTTTATTTATTATTGACAATAAGGCTCTAAACTGGCATAATCGCTCGCTACTACAAATTCTTAGTGAACACTATTTATTTTTAATTTCTTTGCTGTCAAAGGTGATTTATGAAACGTACATTCCAGCCAAGCGTTATCAAACGCAAGCGCACCCATGGTTTCCGTGCTCGCATGGCAACTAAAAAAGGTCGTCAAGTTTTAGCACGTCGTCGTGCAAAAGGTCGTCATCGTTTAACTGTGTAATTAATTATACTAATTGATATTTAATTACCTAAAAACTTTAGACAGACAAGTAATTCGAAGATTTTTATAAAAAGCACCTATTTATTAGGTGCTTTTTTTGATTATGGCCTTCAAAAATGAAGAGTCATAACTAAAAAAATTAAAATCTATTTTTTATAAGAATTATTTTGGTCTAAATCCTTGTTATCTTTATTGTATGTTGACTTACCATGACTGATTACTGTTATCCCAAAGCCAAAAGATTATTAAAGCCTGATGAGTTTAAGTCAGTATTTAATCAGCCGCTTTTTAAAATCCATCAATCTCATTTTATGGCTTTTGCTTATGATTCTGAAAAAGAGCAAGCCAGATTGGGTATGGCGATTACCAAGAAAAGAATCCCAAGAGCAGTGGCAAGAAATACCATCAAGCGCATTATTCGGGAACAGTTTCGTCATAAACATCCGAAGCTCCCAGCTTTGGATTTGGTTTTTATTCTGAAAAAACCTACCAAAGATTTAAGCAATGATCAGATGCGTCAAGAAATTGATGAGATTTTAGCTAAGGTGATTACCAAGCAGCGCAGAATCTTGGCGACTAAAACCGAAAAGTAACTCGGCAGGATTAAGCAACTATATGCTTTATTAGGTTTCACGAGAGCAAAAGTTACAGCATAAAGGGGTAGGGGAATGTGGTCACGTTTCTTGTCACGCTTACTACTAAGTATTATTAAGGGCTATCAGACCTTTATTAGCCCTGTCTTACCTGCCAGATGTCGTTACTATCCTACTTGCTCCGAGTATGGCAAGACAGCCGTGATTTGGCATGGACCTGCCCGTGGAGGCTGGTTGGCTGTTAAGCGGATATGTCGCTGTCACCCTTTGGGAGGTCATGGTATTGATTTTGTTCCTCTCCCTTTATATAAGCTCACCTTTATTCCCTTAAAAGATTCTTTTGTTTCACGTGAAACAATAATAGTAGAACGTGGGGTATATAAAGATAAAACCAGTTACGCAGCTTCTCTTAATAGTAAACTTGCTCCTTTATCATAGAGGTATAAATCTTAGGTAAACGAGCAATATCAGATCAAAAAGTTAGTGTTAATTAACACCTTATAAACGTCTTCTTATCGCCGATAAGGGCTAAAAACATCGCTTCTATATCATTTGTGATGGTTTTTTAGTAAAATAGTCCCCATTTTGTAAATATTTTAAGGGTAAGGTGGCAACAAAGGGAACGATACACCCACAATAGTTGCCATGAAAGCAAAGGGTTTACTGTACGGTTTTTTTTAGTAAATCCCTAATAAATATACCAACCCTTTTTATTTAAAAACTTCATTTAGAGTTGTTTAGGACAATCTTATGCAAAAGATACTACGGGTGCTCATCATCATTGCGATGTTGATTACCGCATATTTGTTGGTGCTAGCTTGGCAAAAAGACTATGCCAATGTGCCAGCCACATCAGCAGACGCAGTAACCCCTTCTGTATCCACTTCTAACACGGGTGCTGATATTCCTACTAGTACCGGTGAAAGTGATATACCTGCAGCAACCGCATCAGCACCAACCGATGTACCGTCTAGCGAAGTGGGTGGTGAGACAGCCAATGCCAAACAAGGTGACTTAATCGATGTAACTACTGACCGTTATCAAATTAAAATTGATCCTGTCGGTGGTGATGTTGTTTATGCCGCTTTACGTGACTATGACGCTACCTTAGACAGTGAAGCCCCCTTCGTTTTATTAGAAAACTCGGGCCAACGTGTGTATGTTGCTCAGTCAGGTTTGATTGGTCCTAATGGTATCGATACGGCATCAGGACGTGCAAAGTACAGCTATCAATCTGACAGTTATGTGATGCAGCCTGGCCAGAAAAAACTGGAAGTGCCTTTAACTTATAAACAAGAAGATGGCGTGACCATCACTAAGACCTTCACCTTTACTGAGGGTAAATACCCTATCAGTGTTAATTACAATATTAACAATACCAGTGGTAAAGATTGGAATGGTCAGTTATTTGCTCAGTTAAAGCGTGACAGTAGTAAAGACCCTGGTATGGCGGATAAAGGTGCGTTAAGCATGGCCACTTACTTAGGGGGTGCTTGGGGTACGCCAGACGATGACTATAACAAGCTTAAATTCAAAGACTTCAATGATGGTGACTTAAAAGCTGCTAGCCCTGAAGGCTGGGTTGGTGTGGTACAGCATTACTTCGTATCGGCCTGGACTCCTGAAAACTTCACAGGCCAGTTCTTTAGCCGTGAAAGAAGTGGTGACCACTTCATCGGTATGAATAGCCAAAGCTTTGTGGTACCTGCGAACAAACAAAAAGACATCGCAGCTACTTTATATGCCGGACCAAAAGACCAAACAGCACTACTAGAAGTTGCTCCTGGTCTAAACAAAACCGTAGATTACGGCTTCTTATGGCCAATCTCTAAAGTGCTTTTCGCTATTCTTGAAGGCATTCACAAGATTGTTGGCAACTGGGGTTGGTCAATTATTGCCCTAACTATCTTAGTGAAAATTGCCTTAATGTGGTTCTCAAATAAGAGTTACTACTCTATGGCTAAGATGCGTGCTATTGCTCCTCGCTTACAAGCGTTGAAAGAAGAGCATGGCGATGACCGTATGAAAATGTCACAAGAGATGATGGCCATCTACAAAGAAGAGCAAGTAAACCCAATGGCGGGTTGTTTGCCAATCTTACTACAAATGCCAATCTTCCTAGCTTTATACTGGGTATTGGTAGAGAGTGTGGAGCTGCGTCACGCACCATGGATCTTATGGATTCAAGATTTATCAGCGATGGATCCTTGGTTTATCTTACCTATGCTGATGGGTGCTAGTATGTTTGCTCAGCAAATGTTCAGCCCGCAGCCAACCGATCCGATGCAAGCTAAAGTGATGAAATTCTTACCGATTATCTTCACTTTATTCATGCTGTTCTTCCCAGCAGGTCTGGTACTTTACTGGACTGTGAACAACTTATTTACTATGGGCCAGCAGTACATTGTAAATAAGAAAGTTGAAAGAGAGCAAAGAGAAAAAGCAGCGAGAACAGCAGCTTAAGCTCGCATTACTCTCGTTATAAAGTCTCAACAATGACTTTTGAAGCACCTATATGTCACATATAGGTGCTTTTGTTTTATAGCCAGTATTAAACTAACTGGCATTGAATAAACCCCATTTAGCACCTACTATAAGACCATCTATAACAATATCTATAACAGAGTCTCAAGTGCTAACCCTTTAATTAGAGCTAATTTTTATGTCAAATACCAAAACCATTGCTGCCATCGCTACTCCTTTAGGAAGGGGTGGTGTGGGCATTATTCGATTGTCTGGTCCTAAGGCTTATGACATCGCTTGTCAGCTTACCGGTAAAGACAGCTTTACTCCTCGTTTGGCCAGTTTCTGTCGATTTTATGATAATCAGCGCAACGTTTTAGACGAAGGGTTGGTACTGTACTTTAAAGCCCCTTATTCGTTCACTGGTGAAGATGTTATCGAGCTGCAAGGTCATGGTGGCATGATTCTGCAAAACCAACTGTTAGCGCGTGTATTTGAGCTTGGAGCACACCAGGCACAGCCAGGCGAGTTCTCTTACCGAGCCTTTGAAAATGACAAGCTGGATTTACTACAGGCTGAAGCCATTGCCGATGCCATTGATGCCACCAGTGCGGCAGCAGCAAGCAGTGCCATTCGCTCCTTAACGGGGGAGTTCTCTAATAAAATTAATGATATTTTAGAGGCGTTAATTGAGCTGCGACTGTATGTCGAAGCCTCTATTGATTTTCCTGATGAAGAAGATGTGGATTTCTTAAGTGACGGAGTGATTGAGTCTAAGCTCAAGAGTATTCAGGGTCGACTAAAGACTATTTTAGCCACTGCCCAGCAAGGTCAATTACTGCGCGATGGGGTACATGTGGTGTTAGCAGGGCGTCCTAATGCAGGAAAATCCAGCTTACTTAACAGCCTAGCAGGCCAAGAGCGTGCCATCGTTACTGATGTAGCAGGAACCACTCGAGATACGCTACAAGAGACCATCGTGCTTAATGGATTGACCATTCATTTGACGGATACAGCGGGCTTACGTGACACCACAGATGAAGTGGAACGTATCGGGATAGAGCGCGCCCGTACTGCCATTAATCAAGCGGACTTATTGCTATTGGTGCATGACCTATCCAGACAAGCAGACCCTCTAGAATTAGCCGCAGAGTTGTTTGGTAAACAAGACTCAGGCAGTCCTAATTATGACCCTTCTAAGCTGCTATTAATTGGTAATAAAAAAGATTTGGTAGAGCAAAGTCAGTCTGAGAAAATGGCTGATAAAGTCGAGGTTTCTGGTTATGAGCAAATCAATGTTTCATGTGAAACATCAGAGGGTATTGAGAGTTTGATTGACACTTTGTGCGATAAAGTGGGCTTCCATCCCCCTGAAAACAGCTTAATAGCTCGTACTAGACACTTAGATGCTTTAAGAAGAACGCAGCAACATCTACAAGACGCGCATGTGCAGCTGGTGGATTATCAAGCTGGAGAGTTGGTGGCAGAAAGTCTACGCCAAGGTCAGTATAGCCTAGGTGAAATCACCGGTGAATTCAGTGCGGACGACTTATTGGGTCGTATTTTTGGTAGCTTCTGTATTGGTAAATAGTAGCACTGTCTTGTAAAACCTATCGCTTTTATAGCCAATTGATCTGATATTAATGGGAAAAAATTATGCAGTGTCCATATTGTAATGCTGATGATACCAAGGTTATTGACTCTAGGCTGGCTGCGGAGGGGGCGCAAGTTCGCCGTCGCCGTCAATGTAATCAATGCCAAGAGCGCTTCACGACCTTTGAGGTGGTAGAAGTGGTTATGCCTCGCATTATTAAATCCAATGGCCGTATTGAGCCTTATGATTCCCAGAAACTCAGACGCTCTATCCAGTTACCGCTACAAAAAAGACCGGTAACTTTGGATGAACAAGAAGCCATGATTAGCCGGATTGAGAAGCGCATTCGTCAATTGGGAGAGCGTGAAATCAGTAGTAAATCACTGGGTGAGGTGGTAATGGTTGAGCTAAAAGAGCTTGATGATGTGGCTTATGTCCGATTTGCTAGTGTTTATAGAGACTTCCAAGACATAGAGGCTTTTCGTCAAGAACTACAAAATATCAAACCTGCCGACGCTAAATAAATGCATTAGAGTTTAAATACCAGGACTGCCTTAGATTAATTAACGGCTGTTTTACGGGTTTTTGACTTAGTGCAATGCCAACTTATTACAACTATTTTGTTAAATAGAGTCAAACTTATGTTCCCCAAATCTGGAAATACTGCAAATTTCTTAGGTTCCTCCCCACTTTCTATAGATGATTATCAAAGCACTTACTTAGATCATATCGAAGGTGTTGAAGCCGCTAAAACCGAAGATTTTTATTACATGAATTTAGCGATAGAAGAGGCGAAAAAGGGGCTATATACTACGCGACCCAACCCAGCAGTTGGTTGCATTATAGTTAAGAATGACTTAATTATAGGTTCTGGGTTTCACCCTAAGGCAGGGGAGCCTCATGCAGAAGTCTTTTCTTTAAGAAATTCTACACAATCAGTAGCTGAGGCAACGGCTTATGTCACCCTAGAACCTTGTAGTCATACTGGAAAAACACCCCCTTGTGCTGAAGCATTAATCCAGTCTGGAGTAAGTAGGGTAGTCATAGCAGGCCTAGATCCTAATCCAAAAGTAGCTGGTAGGGGCGTGAATATGCTGTTAGAAGCAGGCATAAAAGTGACAGTGGGGGTGTGTACTGAGCAGGCAGAGCAGCTGAATCTAGGTTTTTTGAAGTCTATGCGGTACAAAATGCCTTATGTCCGACTAAAAATTGCCAGTAGTTTAGATGGTAGAACTGCAATGGCATCAGGAGAGTCCAAGTGGATTACAGGCCCAGCAGCTCGGGAAGATGTACAAAAAGTACGCGCCTTAAGTGGGGCGATTATCACTGGAAGTCAGACAGTTATTGAGGATGACCCCAGTTTAAATGTGCGTTCTACTCAGTTGGGCGTTGAGGCTGAGCAAGTGCCACAGCCCAAAGTAGTGGTGCTAGATAGACGTAAACGCTTGTCACAAGAAGGGACTGCAAAGAAGATTTATAAAGTACTGCAAAACGATCAGACTTTACTGTGGTCTGATAGTGATTTAGAAGCATTATTGAGAGCGTTAGTAGTAGAGCATGACATCCATGATGTGCTTATTGAAGCAGGCTCTAGGGTGTCTGGTAGCTTTATTACAGCGGGTTTGGTAGATGAGTTAATTGTTTATCAGGCTCCTTGCGTGTTGGGGAACAGTGCCCAGCCTATGCTTAGCCTTGATATTGAGAATTTATCTTGCCAACGTCGCTTTCAATTGATGGATTGCAGTCGAGTTGGCACAGATCTTAAGTTGGTTTACAAGGCAATTTAGCCTTTATATTTAGTCAACTTTTGTTTGGTTTTAATGGATTTCAGCCTTATTTGATTGTTATTTCTTTATTTAGAAACAGGGCTGAAATTATCCATAAGCTCAAAGTGTTAGTAAAGTTGTCCACAGTATGTGAATTTTATCCCCGCTATCCACTATTCTTTGCTGATGTTTCACATGAAACTGTGGATTAAATATGTTTCACATGGAACTTCTTTACCAGCCTATTTTGTTAAAAGCTATATATGATAAGGGTTCCACGTGGAACTATATTGAAAATAGATAATAGGTTTTTTTGTGTTAGGGTTGTGGATAACTATTACAGTCTATTCCTTTATCCATAGCGGTTAGAGAGTTTTTAAAAAGTTATCCACAGGCTGTTTTATTGCGATCAGTTAGGATTTAGGCTTTTTATTAGGTATTGTTTTTTAAGTTAGATGGTTTTTTTTCAAATTAACAAGTTGGAGCAAATATGTTTACAGGTATTATCGAAAGTACAGGAATTTTGAAGTCTATTACTGAAGTTGGCGGTGATGTGCGTTTGGTTATTGAGTCGGATAATCTAGACTTTAGTGATGTGAAACTAGGCGACTCTATTGCCAGTAACGGTATTTGCCTAACTGTGGTTGATATGGACAGTAATAGTTATTCAGTAGATGTTTCACGTGAAACTCTAAATAAGACAGCTATAAACAATTGGCAACAAGGTGATACCTTAAACCTAGAAAAAGCTATGTTGCCGACCACTCGTTTTGGTGGTCATATGGTATCCGGTCATGTGGATGGGGTAGGGACCATTGAAGTGATGACTGAGGACGCGCGTTCTATTTATATTGAAATTGCTATTCCTGAAGCATTGAAAAAGTATGCAGCGACAAAAGGATCAATCACAGTGGATGGCATTAGTCTGACCACCAATTTAGTGAAGGACAATATTGTTTGCTTAAACATCATTCCCCACACTGCGGAAGTGACTAATATTGGTCGTCACTGGAAAGTTGGTGGCCCAGTAAATATCGAAGTAGATTTAATTGCCCGTTATCTTGAGCGTTTGACCAGTGTGGCTGCTGAATAAAGAGTTTTGCATGATAGTTTGTTAATACTCGATAGTTTGCTAATAAGCATTAAGAGAGTTGTCTCTTATTAAGCTGTTGGCTATTAATACGCTATCCACTAAATTGATGGCTCCCTAAGTAGAGCTATTACAATTAATAGATTACGCTCACCAAGCCCTTCTTACACTAAGGAGGGTTTTTTTGTTGTCAGTTGTTAGGTTAATTGATACGCCCCTCTAGGTTTCATGGCAGGGTGACCATAATTTCACTATAATGAAACAAAAGCAGGCTTAATCAAAAATTATCCGCTGACACCTTATTTCTATCATCTGTATATCGAATAAAAATTATGAGTATTGAAAATCAGTCTTCTAACAAACAACGTGTTATTTTCGCCGGTACCCCTGAATTTGCCGCCATTAGTTTGCAAGCTCTGATCGAGCAGCAAGAGGCACTTAATATCGAGCTGGTCGCGGTTTACACTCAGCCCGATCGCAAGGCAGGTCGTGGTCAAAAACTTACCGCCTCCCCAGTAAAACAATTGGCGCTTGAGCACAATCTTCCGGTTGAGCAGCCGCTTACTTTTAAAAAGTCGGTAGAAGAGGGGCAGGCCGCTCGTGAAACCTTAGCTAACTATAAGCCTGATGTGATGATTGTGGCTGCCTACGGTCTTATTTTGCCGGTGGGTGTGTTAGAAGCACCGACTTATGGTTGTTTAAACATTCACGCGTCCTTGTTACCGCGTTGGCGCGGTGCAGCACCGATTCACCGTGCGCTACTGGCTGGTGATGAGCAAACGGGCATTACTATCATGCAGATGGATAAAGGCTTAGATACGGGCGATATGTTATATAAGGTGACCTATGACATCGCTGCAGATGAAACCACAGCCAGTTTGCATGACAAGATGGCAGAGCTGGGTGCTGAAGCCATTGTGACGGTATTAAAAGATTTGTCGCATTATCAAGCACAAGCTGAAAAGCAAGACGATAGCCTTGCCAACTATGCCGAGAAACTAAGCAAGTCGGAAGGTGAAATTGACTGGACTCAATCGGCAACCCATATTGAGCGTCAAATACGCGGTATGCACCCATACCCTGGTGCCTACACTTTCTTGGTAGATCCAGAAGGTAAAAGCGAACCAAAACGTGTGAAAGTATTATCGGCAATGCCGGTAAATGCGTCTCAAACGACGGTTGTAGAGACTGGAACGGTAATCAGTGTCGGTAAAAATGCAATCTTGGTAGCTTGCGGAAAGGAAAGTGCGGACCAAGAAGCGACGACTTTACGTCTAACTAAATTACAGTTTGCCGGCAGCAAGCCCGTCACTGCTGAGCAAGTGTGTCATGGTAGTCAGCTTGATGATGGGGATAAGTTCGTTGCTGCGCCAGAGTAAGACTTTTCTAAATAATGAAAACACAATCAAATCAATTATCATAATTAGGCCTTAAATGAGCAGCAAACCAAATAGCAGTACTCAAAACAAAAACGTCCGTGTCGCAGTGATTAATACCCTGTTATCTATTCAACAAGGACAATCACTAAGCGGTCTGTTAGATCCCTTATTAAACAGTTTAAAGGGTGAGGATAAGGGCTTTGCGCATGCGTTATTGCTCACGACTTTGCGTCATTGGCATGCGACAGCGCGCTTGCTTGACAGTTTAGCGGACAATCCGATTGATGAGATTGAGGTACGTACTACCATTCAATTGGGTATCACTCAGTTGTTATATCTCAATGTCGCTGATCATGCTGCTATCCACGAAACAGTAGAGGCGGTGAAACATATTGACTATGCGCGTGCGTCAGGCTTAGTCAATGCTGTGCTGCGTAAAGTGGCAAAAAATCCGAATAAGTTTCGTAAAAAAGCCAATAAAAACCACAGCTTGCCGAATTGGCTAGCACAGCAGTTAAAATCAGATTGGCGTGAGCAATACGATGAGTTAACCCAAAGTCTGCGCCAGTCTGCGCCGATGTTTTTGCGGGTAAATAGTCTACAAACGGACTCTCAGAGCTATATCAATCAGCTTTCAGAAGAAGAGATTGCAGCAAAACTGGTCTCTTTAGAAACGGCAATCAAGACGGGTAGTACTGACGAAACGGTTGCTATTAAACAACAAGCGATTGAACTGATTGATAGTGTGCCTGTCAGTCACCTTCCTGAGTTTGAAGAGGGCATTGCTAGCGTACAAGATGCGCATGCACAGCTCGCTACCCCTATTATTGATGCGCTACTACAAAAAGCGATTAGTGCTAATCCCACACAGAATGTACGCTTGTTAGATGCTTGTGCTGCTCCTGGCGGTAAGTTGGCACACTGGCTTGAGCTGTTAGGCAATCAAGAAAAACAAGAGACAGGACTGTTTCACGTGAAACAATCTGATGGACAGAGTATTCCTATTAGCAAGGTTGAGCTGACAGCGATTGATAATGAAGCACCACGTATCACGCGTATTTTTGAGAATTTAGAGCGTCTTCAGTTGCCGGCGCCTATTGTGAATAGCAAACTACATTTAGAAATAGAGTGCGTCGATGCGACCACTTGGCAAGCCAAAGAGGCGAGTGATGAGTCGGCTGGTTTTGATGCGATATTACTTGACGCCCCTTGCACCGCAACCGGTGTTATTCGCCGTCACCCAGACATTACTTTGCTGCGTAATGAAGAAGATGTGCAGCATACGGCGCAATTACAAGAGCGAATCTTGGATAACTTATGGCCTCAATTAAAGGCCGGCGGTTATTTGTTATACGCAACTTGCTCGATCTTAAAGCAAGAAAACGTGGAACAGATTCAAGCCTTCCTAGAGCGTCATAAAGATGCGGTGGCTGTGCCTTTTAATAATGAAAAAACCAATTGGGGTATTGAGCAAGAAGTTGGTCGCCAATGTTTACCTGTGTATAAACTTAGTGATGCATTAGAGCCGACTGCAGTTGAAGATGATAAACTTGGTAGCCTTGATATTAAGGAACAACAAGGCATTGCTCAAGCCCCTGCAGGTGGTGATGGATTTTATTATGCGGTCATTAGAAAACAAAGCTAGAAAATAAATATTCAATAGTTTATCACCAGTCGCCGTAAAACCACCCACTTCAGGGGGTGGATATAAGGCGACACACACTGTCGTAAGAAGTCGTTAAAGGGTTGTAAGCTAAAATTAATCTTGCGATACTAAGCATATGAAAACACTCAAGCTACGCATTAAAGACAAACACATAAAAGAGTTGAATCGTCTAAGCGGTTCAGTGAACTTCGTGTGGAACTATGTTAATGC
>NZ_FUGD01000081.1 GCF_900162815.1 Psychrobacter pasteurii
TAAAGTGTTAACCCATCACTGATGGGTTAAAAAAAGCGGTGAGTTCCACCGTGTTAGCCTGTGGAGACGATGTAAGACCTGAGTGTAATCACAATGGCAAACGTCTATGAAGCAGGAAGTAAACGCTAAAACTATGTGAGTAGGTTTAGGTAAGTTTTTCGGAACGGTCATCAACAGAAGTGACTGTTAAGTAGTTAATGCTTTATTCGTTTCACATTGACTGCTAAGATAAATACCGCTTTGATATAAGACCCAAGTTAAAGGGGTGAGTCATAGCCGTTTTGCACAATGAATAGGGGCTATTTAGTTTTAGAAAACAATAGTATTATTAACCTATATAGTAATAAACTATAGGGGATATACCTCCCTTTACTAAGTATTTCTATAATTTTATTAGTACTAAAAAAAGATTATAACGCTGGATAACACTACTGAGGATAATGTGAGCAAATCAATTAAACTTGCTATATTGGGGCTAGGCACTGTGGGCACAGGTGTTCTAGACCTACTAAAGGACAACTTAAAAGAACTTAAGAGGCGTAGTGGTCACGATATTGTTATTACCCAAGTAGGTACCCGTCGTCAACGCGATGATATCGACCCAGCCATCAAACAAAACAGTGACTTAATGGCAATTGCCGAAAGTGATGACGTCGACATTGTTGTTGAAGTCATTGGTGGTATGACCGTTGCTAAAGACGTGATTATTCACGCCATCAAAAACGGCAAGCATGTGGTCACAGCAAACAAAGCCTTACTGGCTGAACATGGCAACGAGATTTTTGCCCTTGCTGAAGAGCAGAATGTTCATGTGGCGTATGAAGCCTCAGTTGCTGGCGGTATTCCTATTATTAAGGTCTTACGTGAAGCACTGGCAGCCAACAAAGTTGAATGGCTAACTGGTATTATCAACGGTACCGGCAACTTTATTATGTCTGAGATGCGCGATAAAGGTCGCGACTTTGATGATGTCTTAGCTGAAGCACAAGAGCTGGGCTATGCTGAAGCGGATCCTACCTTTGATGTAGAAGGGATCGATGCGGCGCATAAGTTGGCCCTTCTGGCTTCTATTGCCTTCGGTATTCCTTTGCAGTTTGATAAAGTGTACTGTGAAGGCATTACCAATATCACCCTACAAGATGTGACTTACGCTGAAGAACTTGGCTACCGTATTAAGCATTTAGGCTTTGCCGTACGCCGCTACGATGATCAAGAAGCGGATACTGCTGAAAGAGAGCTTGCCGGTATTGAGCTGCGTGTTCACCCTACTTTAATTCCTGAAGACAAGCTGTTAGCTAACGTCAACGGAGTGAAGAACGCCGTATTGGTAAACTCACACCCTCTAGGCCAAACCCTTTATTACGGTGATGGTGCTGGCGCTGGTGCCACTGCTTCAGCAGTAATGGCCGATGTGATGGACTTAATCCGTGTGTTAACGGTGAAAGATGGCCATCATGTTCCCCACCTGGCGTTTATGCCAAATCAGCTGTCTGATACGCCAATTTTAGCTTCAGATCAGATGATTACCGGCTATTATTTACGTCTTGAAGCCAAAGATACTCCAGGCGTATTGGCTGACGTTACTCGCATTTTGAGTGACGCAGGAATTAATATTGATGCAATTTTACAAAAGCCTGCCCACCAAAAAGGTCAGGTACCAATCATTATTTTGACGCTACCAGTCATTGAAAGTAACATGAATAGCGCCATTAATAAGATTGAAGCGTTAGGGGCGATTACGACGGATGTGGTCCGTATTCGCTTACATGAACTAGACTAGGACTTAGTTTTTGGGTGAATTAATAATAAGGAATAATATCCGTCTTTATTGGCGCACCCAACCTCTAAGGTTTTTATAGCCTGTTATAAATTACATTTCATAATTAAGGATAATAGTATGTCATCAGACTCAATTGTTATTGTTAGTGGCGCCCGTACTCCAATGGGCGGATTCCAAGGCGACCTTACAGGGTCAACTGCCCCGCAGCTAGGTGCTACTGCCATTAAAGCGGCTGTAGAGCGTGCTGGTGTTAACACCGAAGAGATTGATGAAGTTATCATGGGTTGTATCCTAACTGCAGGTATTGGCCAAGGCCCTGCTCGTCAAGCCATGCGTAATGCTGGTATTCCAGACAGCACTGGCGCTGTGACCATCAACAAACTTTGTGGTTCAGGCCTAAAAGCAGTTATGCAGGCGCATGACTCTATTAAAGCAGGCAGCGCTGAGATTATCGTTGCTGGTGGTATGGAATCTATGACCAATGCCCCTTATATCATGCCACAAGCGCGTGCAGGCTACCGTATGGGTCATAAAGAAGCTAAAGACCATATGTTCCTAGACGGCTTAGAAGATGCGGATACTGGCAAGCTAATGGGTCAGTTCGCCCAAGAAATGGCGGACGAAAAAGGCTATACCCGTGAGCAAATGGATGACTTTGCTATCGAATCATTAAACCGTGCTTTAACGGCTATCAATGAAGGCCACTTCAAAGATGAGATCACCCCAGTTACCGTAAAAACGCGTAAAGGTGAAGTGGTTATCGATACCGATGAGCAGCCTGCTAAAGCCAATGCTGATCGTATCCCTACCCTACGTCCTGCATTTGCTAAAGAAGGCACCATTACTGCCGCTAACGCCAGTTCAATCTCTGATGGCGCAGCCGCTGTGGTTGTAACCTCTGAAAAAGTTGCCAATGATAAAGGTTTTAACATTGAAGCCCGTATCGTGGCTACAGCTACCAACTCTTTACACCCAAGTAAGTTTACTATTGCGCCTATCGGCTCAATGGAAAAAGTACTTGAGAAAGCAGGCTGGTCAGTAGAAGACGTTGACCTATGGGAAATTAACGAAGCCTTCGCTATGGTAACTATGGCGGCTATGGATGAGATGAACATCCCTCACGAAAAAGTAAACGTAGAAGGCGGTGCTTGTGCTCTTGGTCACCCAGTAGGCTGTTCAGGTGCTCGTATCTTAGTGACTTTAATTAACTCACTAAAACGTACTGGTGGTAAAAAAGGCGTTGCTTCACTATGTATCGGTGGTGGTGAAGCGGTTGCGGTTGCCATCGAACTGCCATAGTAGATATCTACCAACTATCTAACTACCTTCTTAAATTAAAGAGCCTCATTTCATAATGAGGCTCTTTTTTTATGTAAAACAACACCATCCTAACTAAGATACGTTGGAACTGTAACATCAAACAAAGCTTTGTTAGTAGCTTTACACCCCATTACACCTCATTACGTAACTTAATACTGTGATACTCGTTCACTATATAAACCCCAGACCTCTACTGTTAGTCTAAGACTCAAGTTATCCAAAAGCGATAAAAATTAATTGGCTATATATAAAAGTATATACAATTAACTCAAAGGCTTAGATATAAAAAAACCTTTCTAAGATTTTTATTTAATTCGCATAAACTTTTAACTCTAACTTGAAGTTAAAAGCACTCAAAAATAATGAATAAAGTGTTAGTAAAACACTTCAAACTCACAATATAAGGAAGAAAAATAATGAGTCAACTAATCCGTTTAAAAGACATCCAAGCCACTCACCGTGATCTAATTGGTGATGATTATTATGACCCAACTGGAAAAACTGCCTTTGGTGTTAATGAAGAAAAAATCGGTAAGGTCGAAGGTGCTTTGGTTGAAGATATCACTGGTCGTATCCGCTATTTAATCGTCGATGTGGGCGGCTGGTTTAGCTCAAAAGAAGTTTTGGTGCCTGCCGGTCTAGCTCGTATTGTTGGTGATGACATCTTCTTTGATAGCTTAACCAAATCTCAAGTAGAAGCCATGGAGGAGTATGACCATGACTATCAATACAGCTATAAAGAGCAAGCCAATAAAGACCGTCAAGCCTTTGTAGCAGATACCATTCCAGCCGATGAGCGCGTTGAGTTAAAAGAAGACTATTACAATGCCCCTAATACGCTAGAGCTACTAGAAGAACGCTTAACAGTAAACAAAGATCGTATTGTGGCGGGCCTAGTCAAAGTAGGTAAACATGTGGTTTCTGAAGACCGTGCGGTAGATGTTGAGCTAGAAGAAGAGCATGCTCATATCGAACGCACAGAAGTAAACCGTCCAACTGAACGTAGAATTGGTGATGATGCCGGTGCAGATACTGTACAGGTTGAGCTTGAAGCAGAGCGCGCCAATGTTCATAAAGACACTTATGTCACTGAAGAAGTTAACGTTGGTAAGACCACTGAACGTCACACAGAAACCATCCACGAAACTATCCAGCGTGAAGAGCTAGATATCGACCGTGATGGCAATATCGTTGACCGCGAAGGTAACATAATTGATCGTGACGACATCACTGCTGACGACGTACGCGCTTATCGTAATAAATAATCCTTACTGATTATACCTATTACGAAAAAATAGCAGCCTTAGAGGATATAAAACGCCCTAAGCTGCGGTAAGCACAAAAGCCAGGGTTGATGAACTCTGGCTTTTTTTTAACGCTATCTATAATCAAACAAATACAATAAAAACTGGCGTTAACCTTACCTCGGATATGCTGTTAGCACTTACCTGTTTTATTTTCGCCTTATTTCTTTATTTTTGACTTACTTCCGAAGGAACCCCTATGAACCCTCTATCTAACAATCCTAATGACAATAGCCATAGTAATCCTAATAACTCAGACCACACACATTCTACCCATTCAAAGGCACCTCAATCACAAGAACAGAGACTATCTCAGACAGCAAGCAACCCTTCAGTAACCGATCTTTCCAATACTACCTCCTCTGAGCAAAAGCGTACTTTAGTGGGCAATATGGAGCTGCTTGAAGAACGTGCTGTGGTAGATAAAGAGCGCCTTGATGTCGGTAAAGTAACCGTAACCAAGCAGGTTCGAACTAAGACCGTCAACATACCAGTTGAACTGGTTGAAGAGGTGATGGTTATTGAGACTGAATACTATGATGCAGACTCAAGGCACCTGTTAACCACAACAGCTAGTGAGGCGGACTTAGTACGTCATATTGAGCCTACTCTTGATAGTAAGCCGAGCATTACTGTCAATGGTAAGCAAGTTTTACTCGATCAAGAGCCTGTGGAGATAGTCCTATCGCGCCAAGTAGCGGTTATTAAAAAAGAAACTTATGCCGTACAAGATGTGGCGATAGAAAAATCCACTCATGTTCATAAAGACACTTTCGATGTAGAATTAAAACACGAAGAATTGGATGTGGCAGAGGAAGGTTTCTTTGATCATGAAGTTCGCAAGCCTGAATAAGCTGTAGCCATAACCCATTACATACAAAGCTTAATAAGATAATTAGCCCAATAAAATAGCCAGCAATCTTGCTGGCTATTTTAACTTGATTCTCAGAGTAGTATGTACAGTAGCCTGATTACTGAGCTGCTGCTTCTTCTACTTCAGCAGGTTGTTCATCAACAGAAGAAGGCTCTTTAACACTCTTCTCTTCTGGGTCTGCCGTCGTTGTACCGTTTTCAGCATCGGTTGCACTCACTTGTTCTTCTTCGATACTTTCAGAACGTGTATCGACGTCATCTAGATCATCAGCTACGATAACAGGATCATTGCCTTCAGCAGGCTCAGCTGACATTGGAACTTCAGCTTCTGCTTCTACTGTAGGGGCTTCATCTGACTGTTTTTGACAGGCAGTGAGTCCCATTACTGCCGCCATTGCCGCAGTTAATACTGTTAACTTCATAGAGTTTTTGATACCCATCATAGTCATCATCCTTTTATTTTTTTATTACTAACAAACTGCAGTGACACCTACTATATTTTGCCATGACACTGTTTGTAGCGCAAGCCTGAGCCACAAGGACACGGTGCGTTACGACTGATGTTCATGCCTGCATAGGGGTTTTCGTCATCTGCCGCTGATTGTGCAGCCATCTGTCTGTTTGGTTGTTGTGCCTGATTAAGAGAGGCCACTTCTGCCTCATTTTGATGCTCGCCAGTTAAGCTATCTAAGTCATCATGTTCAAACATCATACGCTGACGTTCGGCCTGTGCCAAGCGCTCCGCTTCCATCGCTTCTAATTCTTCTTTGGTCGGAATATGAACACGCGATAAATCTTGAACGGTATCTGACTTAATAGCGCCTAGCATCATCTGGAATAAATCAAAAGACTCACGCTTATACTCTTGTTGTGGGTCTTTTTGAGCATAACCTCGTAAATGAATGCCTTTACGCAGCTGATCCATTTGCGTTAAATGCTCTTTCCAGTGACGGTCTAAGCTTTGTAGCATGAAATGACGTTCAAGCTGAGCGGCGTTCTCTGGAGACATTTGCTCACGGCGGTCACGATAACGTTGAATGGCCGTTTGAATAATCTTCTCACGTAGCCCTTCTTCATCCAAGCGGCGATCTTCATCTAACCAGTCATTAATAGGGATATAGTATTTAAATTCGCTCTCTAGCTCATCTTCTAAGCCATCAATATTCCATTGGTCATCGATAGATCCTGGTGGAACAAACTGGCTAATCAAGGCATCATAAACATCACGATGCATCTCTTCGATGGCATCTTTTAAATCTGCTTCTGCAAGCAAATCATCACGTTGAGAGTAAATAACTTTACGCTGCTCGTTGGCCACGTCATCATATTTAAGTAAGTTTTTACGAGCATCGAAGTCACGGCTTTCAACTTTGCCTTGCGCGTTTTCAATTGAGCGAGACACCATTTTATGTTCAATGGCTTCGTCTTCTTTTAGACCCATAGCACGCATCATATTCACCACACGATCACCGGCGAAAATACGCATCAGGTCATCTTCAAGTGATAAGAAGAAACGAGATTGGCCAGGGTCACCTTGACGACCCGCACGACCACGCAGCTGGTTATCAATACGGCGTGATTCGTGACGCTCAGAGCCGATGATATGTAAACCACCCGCTTTTAATACTTGGTCATGACGTTTTTGCCAAGCTTGTCTTAAGCGCTCCATCTCTTCTGGACTAACATTTTCTGGGTCGACAATCTGTGCTTGCCAGTTACCGCCTAAGATAATATCCGTACCACGACCAGCCATGTTGGTGGCGATGGTTACTGCTTTCGGACTACCTGCCTGAGCAATAATCTCAGCCTCACGCTCGTGCTGTTTTGCGTTTAGGACGTTGTGCTTAATGCCTTCTTGATCTAGCAAATAAGACAACTCTTCACTGGCCTCAATGGTCGCTGTACCGACTAGTACTGGCGCGCCTTTCGCCTGAATCTCTTTAATTTCGCGGATAATACCTTTGTATTTACCCAGCTTAGTTAAGAAGATTTGGTCGTCTAAGTCGATACGAGCAATCGGTTTGTGGGTCGGAATTACCACCACGTCGATGTCATAAGTAGATTTAAATTCAGCAGCTTCGGTATCCGCCGTACCTGTCATACCTGACAACTTGTCGTATAAACGGAAGTAGTTCTGGAAGGTAGTGGTAGCCAGAGTTTGGTTTTCTGCCTGAATTTCCACCCCTTCTTTGGCTTCAACGGCTTGATGCAGACCATCTGACCAACGACGACCTGGCATGGTACGACCGGTGTTTTCATCGACGATGATTACTTCACCATCATTAACGATGTAGTGAACGTTTTTAACGAAGATATGGTGAGCTCGTATCGCCGCTTGAACATGGGCTAATAGCGGCAAACGAGTTGGGCTATATAAACTTTCATTTTCCCCAAGCTCCCCTACTTCAACTAAGAAAGCTTCAATTTTTTCGTAGCCTTTCTCACTGATTTCGATAGAGCGGTTTTTCTCATCAATCCAGAAGTCGCCATCTCTATTTTCTTTGTTGGCTTCTTCATCGGTTGAGCGTTGTAAGCGAGGAATAATATTATTAATTAGCGCATAAGTTGCAGAAGAATCATCTGCCTGACCTGAAATAATAAGCGGGGTACGCGCCTCATCAATTAGAATCGAGTCAATTTCGTCAATAATACAGAAGTTTAGCGGGCGCTGTTTTTTCTCAGCCAAGCTAAATACCATATTGTCACGCAGATAGTCGAAACCGTATTCGTTGTTGGTACCGTAAGTAATGTCTGCCTGATAGGCCTCGACTTTCTCTTGCGGAGGCTGCTGTGAGTAGATAACCCCAACCGTTAACCCTAAGAAATTAAATAAAGGACGGTTTAATTCAGCGTCACGAGCGGCAAGGTAGTCGTTCACCGTAACTACGTGCACCCCCTTACCACTGATGGCATTTAGGTAAATGGCCAAAGTTGCCATCAAGGTTTTACCTTCACCGGTACGCATCTCAGCGATTTTCCCTTCATGCAGGGTAATACCACCGATAATCTGCACATCGTAGTGACGCATACCTAGCACACGCTTCGATGCTTCACGACACACCGCAAAAGCCTCAGGCAGTAAAGAGTCTAGGCTAGCACCTTCGTCAAAACGACGCTTAAACTCTGCCGTTTTATCACGAAGCTGTTCGTCTGTCAGGGCGGCTACTGCTTCTTCTTGAGCATTTACTTTTGCGACAATTTGACGCATCCGTTTTAACTCACGATCGTTTTTAGTACCAATTACGCTTCCGATTATTTTTGACAACATAACTTTGTAGACCTACTTATCGACTCAGTCCTGCATTATTAGGTGCAGACCATAAAAAAATTTTATCTATTATATATGGTAACAGTATTGATAGATACAAGGGCAATTGAATCTGCAACCATAAATTATTTGTTATTTTTTATAAAAAAGTGGGCTTGGTTCAGTAACCTTGTCCATCAACCTACTCTTTTATTTATTATATACAACATCAAAGGCAACGCTTACTCAGGGCAATCGCACTACAAATTAATTTTAGCTACATTTTAATTAATTATTGACCTTTTACAGATGTTATCACCAACTTTCGGACGCAAATAACAAAAACACGAGATATATAAAAATATTTTAGTTATAGTTTCTAACTATTTAATCCTTTTAGTTTAGATAACCTAATTTAAAGCAGCTATTTTCTATAGTGCGATTGCCCTGATCGTTTACTATAAGTTGATAAATTAGCCCTCAATAGATGTTAAAATAGAGGATATATTACTTTAATACCCCTTTTTTATCTTCTTTAAGCCCTTTAATTAATCTTTAAGCCCTTTACTTGAAATTGGCTACTCCTATTTTTTGCTTATTGTTTTTCTTTGAAAGCTTACTATGCCTGTTATCCCAATTATGTCTAATACTTCAAATAATAACTCGATTTTAAATATTGCTGGCACTGTCTATAACTTAGATGATCATACCCCAATGATGGTGCAGTACTTAACCTTAAAGGCGCAGTATCCTCATGCTTTGTTGCTGTATCGCATGGGGGATTTTTATGAGCTGTTCTTTGACGATGCCCAACGCGCTGCCGAGATTTTAGACATCACGCTAACCCGCCGTGGTAATGGTAAAGCGGGGAATAATATTGCCATGGCAGGCGTGCCCTTTCATGCTGCAGAAAGCTATATGGCACGTCTTATAGCGGCCGGTGAAACTGTGGTCATCTGCGAGCAAGTAGAAGACACCGCCGAACCAAACAGTACAACCGACAAGCCCGCCGCTAAAGGGATTATGCGCCGTGAAGTGGTAAAAACCTTAACCGCAGGCACCCTAACTGACGATGCCTTAATTGCTCCCAACCAAACCCCAAGTGTGGTGGCCATTGACTTTCAAGTCAGTAAAAACTTACAACAAGCGACTGTAACGCAAGCCAAAAAATGGCAGGTAGGCATTAGCCAGCTTGATTTAAATGCGGGAACCATTCGCACTCAGACCATTCGCCTAGATTCCTTATTAAAGTCGCCTGCACTCGATGGTTTAGATAATAGTAATAAGGATACCTCACAAAGCGATAGTCCAGAAGAGGCTCTAGATTTTGAGCAGTTATTAAAGCAGCGACTGCTCACCGTACTGATTCGCTTTTCTCCCAGTGAAGTCATTATTGCGGAGACTACCTCAGATGAGTGGCGACATTGGTTACAAGACAAGCTGTACTGCCCAGTTATCAGTGTCGCTGCCAGTGATTTTCATGCTCAGCATGCGGCCACCACGGTGTGTAGACAGTTTAATGTGCAGACGGTTGAAGGGCTGGGTATTGCTGACAGCCTAGTGGCACAGACCAGTACTGCTGCCTTAATTCATTACGCTCAGCAAACTCAGCAGCGTCACACCCCGCAGCTTACCGAGCTTATTGTAGAGCGGGATGAGGACTACTTAATTATTGATGATATCAGTAGTCGCAACCTAGAGCTTTTTGCTCCGGTTAGTCCTACGGGTACTAGCCTGCTTAGTGTGGTCAATCATTGTCAGACTCCGATGGGCAAAAGATTACTAACTAACCAATTAAAGCGTCCTTTGCGTCTATCGCAAGCCCACCAACAATTGCAGGCACGCTTAGATGCTGTTGAGTGGTTTATTAATCAGCCTTCATTAGCCAACTTACAGCCGTTACAACAGCAGCTACAAAGCATTGCGGATATTGAGCGTATAAGCAGTCGAATCGCCTTACACAGTGCTAAGCCTAGAGATTTAAGGCGCCTAGCTTCTAGTATCCGAAGCAGTGAGCAAGTGGCTCAGTATTTACAGACTTTGGGATTAACCCCTGAGGCACCGCAATTGTTATTGCAGTTATTTAAACAATTGCCTTTGCTGCACCCTGAGCTCATCGAAATTGCTGATTTATTAGACAGAGCCATTGTTGAAGAGCCACCCGCCCATATTCGTGATGGTGGCATGATGGCGACAGGCTATGACGAAGAGTTTGATCGCCTAGTGCATTTACACGATAACATTCAAGAAACTTTGGATGAGATGGCGGCTGAAGCTCGTCAAACTTACAAACTGCCTAGCCTAAAAGTAGGTTTTAATAAAGTCAGTGGCTTTTATTTTGAGCTCCCCAAAGGTCAAGCCAGCTCGGCACCAGAGGCCTTTATTCGTCGCCAGACCTTAAAAAATAGTGAGCGCTTTATTACCGAGCCACTAAAAAACTTAGAAGTAGACTACTTAGAAGCCCAAACCAACGCCTTAGCCCGTGAAAAGGCCTTGTACCAAGGGGTGTTGGTTACCCTTAGCGAGCAGCTGTCTCATTTACAGCAACTAAGCTCTGCCATTTCACAGCTTGATGTATTACTCAACTGGGCTGTATTGGCTAAAGAGAGCAACTGGGTAAGACCTGAGTTAGACCCTGAGTCAAGCTATCTTGATATCAAAGACGGTCGTCACCTGGTCGTAGAGGCTATGAACCAGCCACAAAATATCCACTCCAAGTCAGCAGCACCTACTTCTCCAGCTTCGGCTCAGCAATTCGTAGCCAATGACTGTCAATTGGGAACCCAATCTCATGAGCAACGTCTGCTGCTGATTACTGGACCCAATATGGGCGGTAAATCCACTTATATGCGTCAAACCGCTTTGATCGTATTGCTGGCGTGTTGTGGCAGCTTCGTGCCTGCTAGCTCAGCACGCATTGGGGATATTGACCGAATATTTACCCGTATTGGCTCTGCCGATGATTTGGCTGGGGGTAAATCTACTTTTATGGTAGAAATGATTGAAACCGCTCAAATCTTAAACTTAGCCACCTCTAGCTCCTTAGTGCTAATGGATGAGGTCGGCCGTGGTACTTCAACCACTGATGGCTTGGCCATCGCGCATGCTTGTGCAGTTCAATTGGCTCAGATGCGCAGTTTAACTTTATTTGCCACCCATTATTTTGAATTAACTGAATTGGCAAAACAGCCGGAATTGGCATCTAAAATCAGAAACGTTCACGTTGCCGCCAGCCAAGTGGAAGGACAATTGTTACTACTACACAAAATACAAGAAGGGGCTGCCAGCTCAAGCTTTGGTTTGCATGTGGCAAAAATGGCCGGCATTCCTGAGCAAGTGCTAACGGCCGCTACCCACTATCTCGCCCAACAAAACTCGTTAAATAGAGCGGTCGCCTCTTCTGAAGTCGGCTACGAAATCAGTCATGCTAAAATCGATAAAGCTTATGCAAATGCTGACGATAGCTTAAATGCTGAGCTAAAACCTGCAGAGCAATCTCAGTTATCCAACGCGGCCAGCCTGACTCAAACTCCAGATTCTAACTCTCAGGAAACCGACGAGATGACTGAGTCAACCCCCATCAACCCTAAGGCTATGCTGGTTTTTGAGAAGCTACAGCAGTTACATCCTGATGAATTAACCCCAAGGCAAGCGCTTGATTTGTTATACGAATTAAAGAGCAATACTTAAGGAAGCTAAATTGAAAAAAGTTGACTGATAGGAATTTGTGAAATAATGATTAACAGGGTAAAATATATCTCACAAATAAATCTTATCCCTCATTCGCAACTTACTTATCTTGTGGCACTAACCATTTAGCCCCTACTGGCTCACGTACTATAGTCGATTGTTAGATTATAAAAATACAGCCAAAATAGCCTTAATGGTTAAGCTCTGTTCAAGATAACTTTTATAAAGGTAGCTCGCTATGACATTTGTTGTCACCGAAAATTGCATCCGCTGCAAATACACCGATTGTGTTGAAGTCTGCCCTGTGGACTGCTTTTATGAAGGACCTAACTTCTTGGTCATTCATCCTGATGAGTGTATTGACTGTGCTTTGTGTGAACCTGAGTGCCCAGCCAACGCTATTTTCTCGGAGGACGAAGTACCTAAAGGCCAAGAGGAGTTTATTGAACTAAATGCTGAGCTTGCCGAAGTGTGGCCAAACATTACTGAAATGCAAGATCAACAACCAGACGCCGCGAAGTGGGATGGTGTTGAAGGTAAAATTCAGTATTTAGAGCGCTAATCTCTTAATCTCAAGTAAGCCTAGCTCATTAAAAAGCGACCTAATTAAGGTCGCTTTTTTGTGGCTATCATTACATCATATCCCTTACTAATTAAATGGATAGAGGCAGGTCACCACATCTCCTAAAGTACAGACTATTTGACCATTACTTTTATCTACTGGGTTTTTTATGGTTCCGGCAATATTAGCCAAAGCTGCTTCAGCCTCTGCTGTGGCCGAAACTGCTGCACTATAAGTTAAATTATCACAGGCAGAGGCGGTTGGGTTAAAAGAGTCCAAAAGCTGTGAGGGGTCTTGTTTATTAAATACTTCGACGCCCGTATTAATATCTATAAACAGCTTATCACTATAAGCTTTTGTTTCAGCAAGACACGATACTTCCGAGGACTTTTTGGCGTAGTTTTGATAAGCAGGTATGGCAATTAACGACAAGGTACCAATGATAGCCACCACCATTAACTCTATCAAGGTAAAACCTTTCTCTTTTTCCATCATACATCCTTGCTAGGAAGATTAATTAAAATTTATAATAACATAATTCATTATAATTAATTAAAACAATAGTTAATTAATTTTAATCTAGCATAAGTCAGAGGTGCTGCTCGCCAGCACTAAAACTCATGAATAAGATATAAGCTCTGCTTAGTCTGACGTAGAAAGATGATTGCTATAATCAAACCACTGCTCAAGTAATAATTGTGGTTGCAGAGTGAACGTATTCACAAATTTTGGCGCGGTATCAATATCATTAAGGTTCAATGAAGCTAATAAATGAGTCTCTTCAGTGAGAATAGCTTCTGAATATATTCCTGCAGTTTTCACTTCAAATAGCCGCCTGGTTTTACCACTTCCCTCTGTTTTCCAGGACAAAGGGGTTAATCCTTTACCATAGCTAATTCGTTGAATATGAGTACTAAAAGTTCTGTCAGCCGTATTACAATTGCCGTACGGTAGGCAAAACTGATACACCTCTGTAATTCCTATAACTTGTGGCTGACAGACTGCTAGAGGCGCTGATTTTGGTACAGGATTATAGGCCGTTAGATACAGCTTATTGCTTACTGCAAACATAGGACCAAACGCCTTAAGGCTATAAGAGTTACCCGAGCTGTCCGTATCGAAGCCACTATTTTGATTATTTTGCCCCGCTGATGCTCCGCTTGCTATAGAGCTTGGCTTACCAAACTGGATTAAAGGAGCGCGCCAACCTTGCTTTTGGTAGTCACTTAATTGAGGGTTGCTGACATCAATTTTGGTTAAATCCGGAAATCCATCTTCACTCAAAGAGAGGTCATGAGTCTGTAGATTTGAAACGGCAGTATTAAACAAATCCGGGTTGGCCACATCCTTATCATAAAGAGTATAAACATGATTGGCTGTGAGACTTAGGCTGGATAATTGCGCTGTGGCCACAGGCTTTATACTCACCCAATCTTTGGTGACAGTGATAATGGGGGCCAAAGGATCTGTTATGGGTGGCAAAAGCTGACTTTCAGTGTTAGAGGCCAAAGAGCTCGGTATGGTCAGGGTGGCACTGACTTTATCAGTCGAGGCAAATGTGGTGGTTGCTGTCAGTAAAGTGCCTGGTCTAAACAGGCCAGTGGCTATCTGAATGTGACCGTTATCAAAGCGAATATCGTTGCCATTATTACCCTTACTCAAGGTCTTATCTGATGCAATCCACTGCCAATCACTGCCCCCTAATTGAGCTTTCTTGTTATCTGTAGCTAAAAACTGCTTATGATTGGCTTGTAGAGTCTGCCTATGTCCAAAGCTATCTACATACTCAATGCTCATGGCTACCGTTTGCTTTGAGGGATCTGTAATACGCAAAGGATGACTGCGATCGCCCGAAGCCACGCTTACCGTAGCAAATTTACTAGAGTAACTATTAACAGCGTTATGGCATTGCAAAGTGACCACAGGCGTTTCATAGAATCGGGGCCCTGGACGGTTTATTTGATGCCTAAAATCTGCCAGACGTACCACTCTTGCCTTACTGGCTAAAGCAGATGAGGAGGCCATATTATCAAGGTCTAATCGAAATACTTGCCCTTGCAAATCTGCAAAATAAAGATGATCAGTTAGACCATCCTCCTCTCTGTCCATAACCTTAACTGACCCTGTAATGCTATAAGCCATCGAGGCATTGGTCACTTGTAATACTTTGCCTGCCTCTTTTGACAAGCCATAAAACCCCTTGTTATCTACCCCGCTACTGCTGCTATCTTTCCCATTTTCTGCTGTGGCCACAATAAGCGGCACCCCTGTTTTGGCATCAACAATATAGATGGCATTACCTAATATTGGCTGTTGGTTTTGTTGTAAGTATTGACGCTCACGCAATCCATCTGGCTTGTCATATTCCTGGGCATCATAGCCGCCTGATAGTATGGCAACTAACGTAGGAGCACCAAACCAATTAATATGAGTAATAACCGGCTTGCTCCAGCTATACCCCAGCTGTTTGAAATAAAACTGACCAAAATCTTGCCGATCAGGGGTAATGGTAAATAACTGCTTTGGGGCAAACCCATTAACATTACTGGCAGAGACCACTTTATCAAGTCCTGTTAAATCCAGGCCATAATAAGCCTTAGCCCCTAGCCTTGCGCCTCCAAAGACGTATAACAGCTTAGCAATACTCTGCCCCTTTGTATCAGTTTGATAACGGGCATATTGTGTCCAAGGCCCATCGATACCGAAGCTGGGTATAGCTTCTGTTGATTGAGCTAGACTACCTTGCGTTATGGCTTTGTATTGACCATTTTGAGCCAAAACCTCTTTGGCAAAATAGGCAGCTATCTCTTCCCCAGTTTCCGCATCAATAATATGCAAAGCATTATCCATACCGCCATATAAAATATGCTTTTTATAGCTGTATTTATCAGCATTAGGTTGATTGATAATACCAGTTTCATTAGAGATGAGACGTTGAGCCTTACTAATTAAGGCAATAGGCGTTGAATTATGAACCCCTCCACTTGGCTGACTTCTATCAAGCATATAGTGCAATAAAGACTGCTGAAACTGAGCTTGCTGCTCTTGTGTTAGCTCAGGCAGCTGCAACTCACTCACGCTCTGAGTCGTTTGTGCTATAAGCTCTCCTGGTTCAGTTTGACTCAGATAGACATTTCTAGAGCTGTCTAATACTTGGCTATCTTCCTCTATGCTCTTTGCGATGAAAGACTTATTACTAACAGCTGATTGACCACTTTGGGGTGGCGAATACTTACTCATGCCACCTGGCCACTGCGCTTGTAAACTGCCAAACTGTGGCTGCAGAAAAGTCTGATAGCGCTCTTTAAATAACTCACCGCTATGCATAAAATTGGTTAGCTTAATAGGCGCCTTTCTTGCCACAATAGGGGGCTGTCTGCTCAAGTTATTTGCCATAATCGTTAAGGCTTGAGCTAAGGCCACACTTTGGCTTGAGTCTTTTTGAGAAGCGGTTGCTACCTTGGCATCGATCGACTGAAAAAAACCGCCTTCGCCATTATTGCTTCCATACTGTCCCAACAAGCACTTTTGTCTCATGGCCTGTATAGCCGTGTTTGATAGACAGTCATAAGTTGGCAGCCCTTTATTTTGACCAACTCGATTTAGGATATTACTCTCACTACTAAACGAGATAACGGCGGTCTTTAATGAAACATCTAACGGGTTAAAGTAGTTATAAGCGCTACCTCTAAACTGGTTGAGATGCCGAGAATAGTCTTGAATACAGCGCCAAAACAGACTGTTATTTGGCTGACTGCCCTCAATGTTTTGATTGTGGGTTTGATTTAAAGTTGAAGAGATGTCTGTAGTTGAGGGTGACACTGCCAGTTGCGAGTGACACTGCTGCAAAACTGGGAATTGGCCAATTAAGTCGTTACTGGCAGATGAGGAGTGTTTTACCAATAATGACTGAGTCATCATGGCCAAAGGGTCTATGGTCGATATAGCCGCTGCCGAAGTACCTGAGTTTAATGAGGTTAAAGCTGACTCCGAGCTTATAATGACCACGGCATTTTCTACTGCATAAGTCGAATCACCCCGTTTTTCTCCCTCAAAGTACGTTGCAGAGCATTGATTATAAATAGGCTTCTGATAAAGACTGCGCTCCTTGCTGATAGAGACAATATGTTCTATATCCCTCGCATAATCTACGTCATTAAGCTGATTAACCTTGAATGTTGGTTGGTCTAAAAGAAGCTGACTCTTAGTATTTTGGATATCGACAATTTCAATTTCATCGATAGACAATGGCGCATCTGTACTAGAGGGGCCACTAACATCAGTCAGATTCATAGCTGTATTCTGGGTATCGGTACCCATCATATAAGCCGCCGCTTGAGCATAAGCGGCCATACTGCTAAGAAGTGAGCCATCATTCGCTCTCTCCTTTGCTTCACAATCTGGAAACTGGGGACACTGGCCTTTAATGAAATTTTTAATTTTATAGCGCTGTGACTCAGGGCGCTGGCTATCGGCTACTGGGCCCAGTGCCGCCACTGGAACCAAAAACAATTCTGCAAGTCCCTCACCCTGCTCAATATCAGCTACTTTACCAATGCCAACTTGTAAGTTATCTGCCATAAACCCAGGCGTGTCCATGAGCGAGACGAGGGCGTGCTGTAAACTCTGGATGCGCTGTGTGTGATTTGGGCCTACATATAATGAGGGATCAAGTAACAAAAATAATGTCGGCCCTGGAGCGTGTATAGAGCTTGAATGATAGCCCACACTATAAACCGATAAATCCCCTGGAGCCGGTACAATAGCTACTGAGGCATGAGAGCTGACAACGGATTGAATAAGAGCAACCGCCACGATCAGCGCCATACTCACTTGTGACTTAAGAGCCTTAATATTTCACATCCTTAACCGTTTCTTGAGAAATTTGAGCAGTTTATGGCTCTGTGATAAATGAGCTGTTGTCAGAATAAAAACAAGTCCAAGCTACAAACTAGGCACTGCCTTTAAAGAAAATACATAGTCCTGCACTTGTACATTAAAAGGGGTAGCAGTCCTTTTTAGACAGCTCAACTGATTCTCAGCTTTACCTAGTAGGCTAGAAGCTGATGTCATAGTAGTGATCGGCTTGGCCAGACAGCTATCAATAGATCCTAAGCTGGCTTTACTAAAGCTAGGCATAACTGAAGTCACTTGACTTCCTCCCCTCGCTAAACCGAGGGGATTCCTACAGCTAGACGGTCAAGCCCGACCGCAAGGATGTTCTTAGCAGCATTGATATCTCTATCATGCCATGTGCCACACTCAGCACAAGCCCATCCTCTTATTCGCAAACCTGCTCTACCTTTTGGACTACTGTCA